>JBDTHH010000712.1:0-6959 GCA_039937055.1 Ktedonobacteraceae bacterium
TTAGCCAGATTTTGCTATACTGCCCTGGAAAATGCATGCAGACAACACCGTTTTGCGATTACTATCGTATGTGTAGAAAAATCAGGAACACACTGCGCAGTACACCTGCTCACTATCTTACACTCAAAGGTTGCGTAAAATACATATGAGTAATCACGATGTCCCGGTACATCTACCCACTGCTATGGTGGGCTCCCCTGTAGCAGGGAAGACTAGTGAGAATGATCATAGCCCCGGTGGTTCTGGAGGACTGCCAGGGGAGAGAGGGCATTTTCTGACGGCGCTTGCGCCGTTCTGGCACGATCATTTGATTGAGGCCGGCATGATCCTCTCGATGGCGCTGTATTACATCGTTGGCAATGAAAAACTGGGTACAGGCGAACTCTTCCATGTCAACTTCCTGGTCTCCCTGCCCTTTTTGCTGATCTTCGCGGCGCTCTGCTGGTATCGACTCCCCTTTGCTGTTGCGTTGCTCCCTCTGGCTCTGCCCTACTACGGTTTCCCCAAAATAGTCTTCAACCACTACGATTTTAGTCTTACCGAGACCGCGCTGGTGGTCTGTCTCGTTGTGGCCCTGCTGCAAGCTCTGTTGTGGCGGCACCGCTGGACCTACTGGCTGTCGTGGCATGATTTGCGGCAGCGCCTGGGGCCGTTGGGTATTCCTATGGCCGTGTTTGGCCTGGCCGCCGCCTTCTCGATCGTCGTAGCGTATGACCAGCGGGTGGCTCTGCGCGATTTCCGTGAGGAGATACTGGAGCCGCTGCTCTACGTGTTGCTGGCGCTCTACTGCCTGCGCTCACGCCAGGATGTGCTGCGCCTGCTGGGCGCGTTGCTAGCAACCGGCGTGGTCGTGGCTCTGCTGGGCGCGATACAATATATCCTGTTCAAGGGCCACACGGCCGGCGTGGCGCGCGATCTACGTGTCGATGCCATCTATGGCAGCGGCAACAGCATTGGCCTGCTCTTTGACTATGTCTTTCCACTCGGACTGGCGCTGATTGTTGTGCAGTGGTACCGGGCACGCGATCGCCTGGGCGCCTGGTGGGCCCGCCTGCTGGCGCTGGCGCTCGGTCTGCTGATGGTGTTTGTGCTCTATGAGAGTCAATCGGGCGGCGCGTGGGCCGCTATCCCGGTGGCGCTGCTCTTCATTGTGGCCTGCTCCATTCGCAGTCGTAAGGTGCTGCTGACCGGCGGCATCATCGCTGTGGTGGCCTTGATCGCGGTCATCGCGCTCTTACACGGGCCGATCACGCGCTTTATCTTCGAGAGACATGTGAGCGCAAACGGCGTGAGCACATTGACGAAGCGCATCTATCTGTGGAAGAGCGCACTGGCTATGATCCGGGATAATCCCGTGGCTGGCTACGGCCTGGGAAACTGGCTGTGCCACTACAGTCTCAATACTCTCTGTTATACCCCCCAGTTGCACCATTACTGGATTATAACCATACCCGGTACGCATGCTTCCACCGGCCTGCACGATGAGCCGTACCTGTCGCACCCGCACAATGTGTTCCTGCATGTATGGGTGAGCATGGGCATCTTCGGCCTGGCGGCCTTTGTGGCTCTGCTGGCCCTCTTCTTCTGGCTCTTCGCGCGCATCCTGCGACGCCTGCGCCTATCTAGGGACGGCGGCGATCCCTACCTGGAATGGATGACGCTCGGCGTTGGGGCGGGGATGCTTGCGGCTCTGGTCCAGGGCATGGTCGATAGCGCTTTTCTAGAGCTTGACCTGGCGTTCTGTTTCTGGATGCTGGTCGCTGCCCTGCTCCTGCTGCGCGGGCTGTCGCAGACGCCGTGGCGCGGACGCTTGCAGGCTGATGAAGGATAGGTGGGGGACACTTCAGGGCGCTTCCCGTCTCTGATGGTGAGGAACAACAGTGGAGCAAAGATCATGCATATGTTGAGGAAGAGAGCGTATCTGTAGAGAAAAATGTTTGCCCGGCCTTCCAGCGATTTTTGGGGTACCGTATACTGTTACTAGAGGTGGTGGCTACTCAACATAGAGAGGAAGCATGCTTCCCATGGGAGGCAAGAGAGCGGGCCGCCTCTGACGAGTTGACTGATCCTACTTGCTCTAGCGCTCGCCGACAAAATATAAGCAGCAGATCTAGTATTGAGGTGGTATATGTGGAGATGTTATGCGTTTGCTTTCCTGTTTCGTAGGTGAGAGATCTGGCAAGCCAATTTTCGATAACACGAAGCGGATTGCAAGGCTGGCTTACCGCAATAGGTATTATCAGAAGGTGGGCTTCAATGCGATGGGACGCATTCCGGTTGCGACAATGCTGCGCAGTCACTTCACTTTCCTGTTGCCCGAAAGTCTCCGACCAGCGCACCTGACGCTCGAATTCACCAACTACTGCAATCTCAAGTGCCCCTACTGCACGAACCCGCTGGGTCTACGAACACAAGGTTTTATGACGCAAGAAACTTTCGATTTGCTTGTACAGCAGATCAGGGAATTCGGTCTAAAACGGGTCCGCGTGGTCGGCAACGGAGAGCCAACGTTGCATCCAAAGTTCTGTGAAATGATCAGCGAATTAGGCCGGGCATGTCCATACTTGACGATGGTCACAAATGGCCAGCGTCTTCGTGATAACACGATGCGTGCGATTCTGGAAGCGCCTGTCAGACTACTGGAGGTTTCAGCCGACTCGGACGAGAAAGATGGGTATGAGCATATGCGTATCGGGGGCAAGTTCGAGAGACTGCTCTCGAACCTTTCTCGTCTGCGCGAGTTGAAGCAGGAGCTTGGTGCGCCTACACTCGTGAACGTCAGGGCAATGATCCGGCCATCGCAGCTCCCACGGCAGGGTGAGATCCTGAAGTTCTGGAGCAGCTATGCCGATACGGTCATCCCCCAGTACGTGCATGACTACACGCAAGGCACGTTTGACGATGTTTTCCCGCACCGGCAGGACGGGGGTCTGATGCCGCGCTGTAGCCTTCCTTCGAAAGCGATGATCGTCCACTATAATGGAACAGTGCCTCTGTGCGAACTATCACAGCGGCAAACCGGGATGCCAGACGGGCTTATCGTCGGCGACATCCACAAGAACACGCTGAAGGAAGTCTGGAACTCACCGCTGTTCCGCCAGTACCGCGAAGGACATAGAAAACGAGACGGCGCCTTGACGCCTATTTGTAAAGGCTGTGTGGGAGGATAAATGGCTTGCTGCTGCTTGAGAGCAGTTCAATTATGACGCATGCTCCACACCGGCCTGTGCCGGTCTTACATGTCACGACTTCCAGCCAACCACACGACATTCGCATATTCTACAAAGAGGCGATGCCTCTGTCCAGGCAGGGGTATGGAGTGGATATCGCGGCCCCAATTGCAGAACAGGCTTGTTCAGGGGGGGTAAAGCTCATTCCCCTGGGCGCCCCTGGAGGATCACGCAGTCGAAGAATCATGCGGAACCTGCGGGCGGCCTGGATTATGCTGCGCGGCGGCTATGACGTTATTCACGTCCACAGCCCAGAATTGTTCGTAACTGCTGCATTGCCCCGGTTCTTTGGTAAACGGATCATCTATGACATTCACGAGTTCTACTATGAGCGCATCAAAGAATCGATCTGGATATGGCCGCCTCTACGGACAGCAATGGCTGTGACTTATGCTCTGCTGGAGCGCATGTTGCTGCCCCATTTCTCTGGTCTGGTAGTTGTGACCGAAGAGATGCGTGAGCAGTACGCACGCTATGAGCCACGCACACCCGTCGTGCTGGTGCGCAACTATACATACATCTCAGAGGAGGCACGCTATCAGGCTCTACATGCCGGTCCACCCATCACGCAACCCTATATCGTGCATACAGGAGGTGCGTCCCGACTGCATGCATTTGATGTGATGGTGGCCGTCGCCGAACAGCTAAGAGAAAATGGAATTCAAGACCAGATCGTGAATATCGGACCTATAGATTTATCCGGTTTTTCCCGCAACGAGCAGGGGCGCCTGCTGGAGAGGGCGAAGAGGGCAGGCATTATCTTGACAGGTATTCTGCCGTACCCTGAGCTATTGCAATGGATCGCACATGCGCGCATCGGATACCTTTTGCGAATGGAAGAAGAAAACGCTGCGCGTGCCTTGCCTACGAAGTTATTCGAGTATTTTGCTTTCGGACTGCCTGTAGTGGTGTACAGATTGAGGAAGACAGTGGAACTGATGCACAACTGTGAAGCTGGCCTGCTTGTTGGTCCCGCAAATGTGCCTGAACACGTCGCAGCAATCGGTAGGATTCTTAGCGATGACGACCTGGCAAGCAAAATGAGCGCAGCCTCACAAGTGCAGGCTCAAAGTTACAGGTTCGAACCGGAGTTGCAACGCTTGCTGAATCTGTATGCCACTATTACCCACACATAACGAGCTGTAATTGGCCTCTCAGGAACAACCCACGGGATGCACAAAGAGAAAGAGCCACCTGTTGTTTGTCGAATAATGGTTTTGTGACCTATCTCACGCCACTGGAGAGAGACATTTCATAGGCGTCTTTGGTTCCCTCGATTACACTTATACTGTAGAGCACACCTGCTATTGAGAGGACAAGAAGCCTATGCTCATCTCTATATCGCTCCCCGTTTTGCTCACCTGGCTGGCCTGCCACTTTATCGGGGATTTCGCTTTCCAGAGCACATGGATGGCCATGGAGAAAGGCAAAAGCTGGGAGGTGAATTTTTATCACTGCGCCACCTATACCGCGGTCTTTGTGATTTTTGCCCACCCCACGTGGATCGCGACGGCCGTCCTGCTGCTCACGCATTTTGTGATCGACGCCCTCAAAGCGCGCTATAAGGTCATTGGTCCCATCTGGCTCGATCAACTCCTGCATATTCTAACGATTCTCTTGATCCTCTGGCTTCACCTTTAGCGCTGCTCGCTCTATTTATCACAAAATAATTGGCAGGGGATGGCTGCAAGCAGTGTATGCAGCCATCCCCTGCCAGGTGATTATAGAAGTGAGAGTCCGTCTTATTTTTTGCGAGGTGGGCGCTGTCGTAGTCGCACCATCTCTACTACAAAGGCCAGCGCGGTTCCCGCCGCAGCGCTCACGGCAGTGCCAGTCTTAGAGTACGCGGCAGCCTGCTGTTTCTCCGGGTGGGCCTTCTGGTGATCCTCGTGTGAATGGTCACCATCGCTGTCAGCCGATTGCATATGTTGCTGCGAGTCTTCAGTGCTCTGCTCGTCAGTAGAAGAGGCTCCTGCCTGACCTTTCGGTTGAACCTGCTTTGGCGCGTTGCCCTTATGGCTGGGAGGAGCCTGTGTTTTAACCGCTTCCTCGCTGGGGGCCAGATGGCTGGTCATGATATGTACCATCGTCACCAGATCGTTAGGTGTGGCCTTGATTTTCTCCGCGAAGAAGGCGTTGACCTCGGCGCCAATCAAGAGGATCAGCGCGAAGTAGTAGAAAAACGTCATCAGGATGATGGCGAAACCTACCTGTCCCCCGTAGCCGTTCAAAAACTTTGCCACATACAGCGAAAAGAGCGACAGGTAGATTTGTAAGAGCACCGCTGCAATCACGGCGCCCTTCCAGCTATTCTTGAAGCTAATACGCTGGTTGGGCACAAAAAAGTAAATGGCTTCAAACAAGATCCACGATACGATCAGGCCACCGACGATACTGCCGGCGCTAAAGATGAAACCACTGCCCGGAATATTGTTAAGTGGTGTCTTCTGGAGCAGGGAGATCACGAAGGCCGGTCCGGCTGAAGCCACAACCATTAGCGGCGTGAGGACGACAAACAGCAAGAGCATGCCGAAAGCCATCACATTTTGTTTGATGAACGTGCGTGGGCGCAGGTGAAAGATAATGCCAAACACATTTTCCATCAGGATGAAGAGGCGCGATCCACCGAAGAGGGCCAGGAGCACCGCGACGATGCCGAAAAGGCCTGAGACCCGACTCAACTGCTTGGTCAGCGTCTCAAACACAGATTTCGATGAGATCACATTTGGCAAGGCCTTGACAAGCCCATTCGCGATGCTATCGCGCGCGTGTGGATCGAGTGAAGCCAGCGCGAAGCCCAGGATCGCCAGAATAGCGAGGGCGATGGGGAAGATGGCGGTCAGCAGGTTGTAGGCCAGTGCTGCCGCCAGGTTCATAGTCCAGTCGTTGCTAAATTTGGTTATGAACGCCTGAACGGGCTTTGCATCCTTCTCAGCAGTCTTTACAAGCTCGGCGTCCTTCCCCTGTTTCTTGTCCGCCGCCTTATCATGCGTGCTGTTGGTCTGCGCCTTTTGTGTTTCGTTTGCCATGACAACCATCCTCCTAACAGACGTTCCTTCACCATTGTGCAATCAATGCCGAACATCCCTGAATGCTGGCCGCGGACTAACGGCGGTCGATCCAGGACTTGATGCGATCCTTCAATGTGCCCTTTTTGCGCTGGGCAACCCCGGCGACCTGGTCTGCCTGACCCTCAGCTTCAAGCTTGCGGTTGCCGGTCAGCGCTCCGGCACTCTCCTTGACACGGCCGCCTGTTTCGCGCAACGTACCTTCAGCCTTATCGCCCGCGGCGCTATTGGCGGGGCTGACATCATCTTCGCGCTTCTCGCGGTTTACATCATCTGACATAGTTTTCAAACCTCCTTGAAATATTTGCAGCGGGTAAACCCGCTGTGTATCCATACTCTAGCTGATTCACGCCTAAACGAGCCTGAACGTTTCATTTGCCTTGTCCAGCGGATCGGGACGGGCCTGAACGTCTCATTTGCCTTGTCCAGCCAACTATCACCCCTACGCGAATACCGCAACCTGTGCTACAATAGCGCCACGAGCTGAAGATGCCAGGACCGGGAGAAAGGCAGATTGATGGCCTATCGTTTCGCGCAGGAGCGCCAGGATTATGCTGATTTTGCCACGGGGCGCGTGTTTCAGAGTATCCCAGGACACACGGCTTTCCCGGTGCGGCTCGCAGGCGAGATTTTCCAGCGCTGTGTCGCGCTATACCAGCAG
>JBDTHH010000713.1:0-6206 GCA_039937055.1 Ktedonobacteraceae bacterium
TGCTGGGGATAGTTTTGCGGGGGCATGGCGCCAAAATCTGGTGAACCCGCCAGGATAGTCTTCTCGGCAAACGAGCCTCCACTCGTCTCATAGGTGAAAACAGTCCCGCCGATGCGAATGCGGTCGCCTGCATTAAGCAAGCGCGGCACATTGCTATTGATGCGCTGCTCATTAACAAAGGTTCCATTGGTGCTACCTTTATCAATAATGGCATATCCCTGCCCCTCCGGACGAATCTCGGCATGGTGCGACGAGGCCTGAGCATCATTCAACGATAGTTGATTGTCTGGCGCCCGACCGAACGTCACCGCACCAGAGCCTAGAGTTGTTTGCCCGAACGGGCCGTTCAACGTTGCTTCCACAACCTGCTCTCCTTATGAACTCTGACTACATATACAATGGACGATGTGTGCTATCTCTCTATGCTATACGACCAGCCTCCCCATTTTTAACACAGACAGCAAGGTACCCGCAAGGGGCACCCTGGACATTCGTTGATGGTACATCGTATGTCGAACCGCTCATCACCTCTATACCGTCTTGATAGACACAATCTTCCAGACGCTGTTTTCGTTTATCATGGTATCGTTGTCGGTCTCTATCTTGCCATTGCCATAGGTCAGCACATTGGTCCCACTCGCGGTGGTTGAGCCGCTCTGCTGCACATTGCTTACCTGGACGGTAGTGATGCCACCGTTCGAGACGAGCACCTGGTCAATACTACTACCGAATGCGGTCGCGCTGCCAAACTGCTTCTGCACGCTGCTCGACAGCAGTTCATAGGCCACGGCGTAATCCTTATTCTTCAACGAATTGTAGAAGAGCGCCAGCGACTTGGTGGGTGTAGCGAGCGCCGACAGGGCATCGATCTGCCAGGCGGTACTATTCTGCACCAGGGAGGTGGTATCCGTCTCCGCCTGCCCCTGATTGTAGACCAGGGTAATGGTGGCAGTAGCGTTACCGGCGGACACATTACTGATGGTATAGCTACACACGCTGACACTCGGCAAGAAGGCGCTGAACAGGGCCTTGGAGATCTTGCCCTGGTAGGCGCTCGTCAACTGGTTGTAGACGCTCTGATAATCGCCGCCCTTCAACGTGGAGCAGTAGCTATCGAGGGCCTTTGGCAGCGCGGTGAGATTGGGATCGTCATCGATCTTCCAGGTACCGCTACTATCCTGCACCAGCGTCACGGCATCGCTGCCTGTGTGATTGGCGCCAGTGAGGGTCAGGTTCGTGGTCGCGCTTGTATTCGCCTGGTTGACGGCGCTATAAGAGCAGGTATTGACTTTGCCCACAATCGCCGCGAACACTGGCTCAGGAGCCTTGCTTTGCAGCTTGGTAGTGAGTCCGCTATAAGCGGTCTGATAATCGCCGCCCTTCAGCGAGGTGCAGAACGTATCAAGGGCCTTCGCGGGCGTGGGCATGCTCAGGAAGACAAAAGTGGCAATGCCGCCGCCGATAAGCAAGAGCACTACAAGAATGCTGACGATTATAAGGCCACGACGGCTTTTCCTTCCCGACACTTGCTGTGGGAACTGCGGCACCTGCTGTGGAGGCTGGCCATATGTCCCTGGAGCAACCGGTGGATACGATGGAGCCGCAGCATACACCGCCTGAGGTGGGGGCGGCGCGTATGATGACGCTTCATACGCTGGCTGTGAGGGGGACTGTGCCGGCTGGCCATAGACTTCATAGGATGGCTGCGCTGGCTGGCCATATGCTGGCTGAACCTGTGGCTGCACTGGCTGACTGTAGGATGGCTGAACCTGTGGCTGCGCTGGCTGGCCATATGCCGGCTGTGCCTGCTGAACAGGATAATTGTAATCAGGGGGGGCCGCCGCGACCGTAGGTTGATACGCTTGATAGCTAGCGTCGTATCCTCCCTGCCCGGGACCGCCGTAGGCTGTGGCTGCGGCTTGAGGAGCACCCTGGACTTCATAGGTAAGTATCGTATCACCGATGCGAATACGATCATTAGTGCTCAGTAGACGCGGCACGTTACGATCAAGCTGCTGCTCATTGACGAAAGTACCATTCGTGCTTCCCAGGTCGCTAATTGTATAGCTCTGGCCCTCGGGACGAATTTCGGCATGCCGCGATGAGGCCTTGGGATCATTCACTACCACCTGGTTATCAGATGTACGTCCAATACTTACTGGACCCGGTCCCAGCGTAGTGCGACCAGACGGACCATTGAGTGCTGCCTCCATGATTGGCTCCTTTACTGTCTCATACACAAAAGTCACAGATTGGTGTATCAGGGCTGCGTCCAATGATGATTACAATAGATCTCAGCATCGTGTACTCAAATGGGTCCCTGAGTATCCCACCGTCGCTTCATCTTCTAGATCCATTACTGAAAAACGCTTACTCTATTGATACTATGATGCCTGGCTAGTTTAGCATGCTGTGGGCCAGGAAACAATATCAGTATACTATCGCCAGCGTTTCCCGAACGTTTCGTCATTCCCACGCTCATCCTGGCCAGGTTTTCCAGGGAGTTTACGGGCTTGCCTTGAACGTGTACACTGTTCATATCTTACTTTCTTCCTGGCTGTGATGCTATGATGTACCTCACAGCCTGACGAAGCCATAGGACACAGCAATCAAAGACACCCGAACTCACTATTATAAGGAGCACACGGTGAAGGATATAACCGAGTTTGAAGAAGGCGACATCATTATTCACACGACCCGGCTGACCAAGGCATTTGGCAGCCTGGTGGCTGTAAATGATCTCAACCTGCAGGTGATGCGCGGCGATGTCTTCGGTTTTCTCGGCCCCAACGGTTCGGGCAAGACGACCACTATCCGCATGCTACTGGGCCTGATTCGCCCGACGGCGGGGCATGCCGTCATCTTTGGCATGGATAATCTGTATCAACTGTCTTCCATCCTGCCACGTGTAGGAGCCATTGTGGAGACGCCCGTCTTCTATCCCTATCTGTCCGGCATTGATAACCTGCGTGTGATCGCGGCGGCCTCCGGCATGGTTTCAGGCAAGGCCAGCAACCAGCGTGTGGAAGAAGTGCTCGAAACCGTCGAGCTGCGCGCCCAGGCCAAAGACGCCTATCGCAAATATTCTCTTGGCATGAAGCAGCGGCTGGGGATCGCGGCCGCGCTGCTCGCCGATCCCGAACTGGTGATGCTGGATGAGCCAACCAATGGGCTTGATCCAGCGGGCGTCGTCGAGATCCGGCAACTCATCCAGCGCCTGGCGGCTCTGGGCAAGACGATCTTTCTCTCCAGTCATATTCTCCACGAGGTGCAGCAGGTGTGCAATCGGGTGGCCATTCTTCAGAAAGGCAACCTGATAAAGCAGGGAGATGTGGGTGAATTGCTGCGGCGAGGTGAGCAGGTGATTGTACGTATGAATACAGCGGATGAAACTCAGCAGGCCCTGGATATCCTGCAAAACGCGCAGAGGCAGGGCGCGAATTGGATCACGGGGATGCGTATAGAGACAGCCAGGGGCAATCGCCCGCTGCTGCGCATAGAGGCGCCAACAGCGCGCTCGGCAGAGGTGAACGCCCTGCTGGCGCAGCGCAGCCTCTTCGCCGCCGAGATCCATCCCTACGAGGGCAGCCTGGAGGAGGTCTTCCTCGAACTCACAACGCCCGTCGCACCGGCGGGGACGCGCCCTGGCATGGTGGCCCTGGCAGGCACACCTCCATGGATCGCTCCCGATGCCCGCTTGCCTGAGGAGAATGCAGGAAAGCGAGGTCCACAATGAATATCACACCCCAGGCGACACCAGTCCCTGACTCGTCTCAAACCACACGGACCGCTTCGGTGATCCTGGGACGACAGGATTTTGTTAGTACCGTATTGCGCCTGACCGGCATGGAACTGTACAAGATGCGGCGGCGCGTCATGTCGAAGGTGCTGGCGGTCGTCGCCATCGTAGCCGTTGTCCTGGTCTTTCTAGCGGTTTTTCTCTTCGCGCTCTACACGTTGAATAGTTCGGCGACCTCCCTGCTGCCACCCGCCTGCTCAGATGTGCATAATCGCCAGCCGTGCCTGGATCATACACCGTCACAGGCCGACCTGGATCAGGTCAAGCACCAGGCGGTGGTGGGCAGCTCGCAGGTGTTGCGCCTGCCCACCTCGCTCAACGTCGCGGTGCAGATCGCCTTGACGCCGTTCACGCTCCTGATTATTATCCTGATCGGGGCTATGGCCGGCGGCGAGTATAGCATGGGCACGGTACGCCTGCTGTCCACGCGCGGCCCGACACGCATGCAATTCCTACTGGCCAAGCTGGCGACAGCCGTGACCTGTAGCGCACTGGGTATCCTGGGTATGGCGTTGCTGGCCATACTGCTGGGAGCGTTCCTGAACATCTTCCTGGGCGTGGATACCGGGATCAATTTCTTGACGGCCGCCTGGGTCGGTCATGCCCTGCTGTACCTCTTGCTGGCTATATTGAACTGGACCATTTTTGGGGTGATCGCCATCCTTTTTGGCATCCTGGGACGTACATCGGTAGCAGGAATCGTGGCCGGGATTATCTGGTTCCTGCTGGAGCCGGTCGTAAGCCAGATCTTCAGCTTCGGGGGTAGCCTTTTCCCTGGGGCGGGCGGCACCCTCTTAAAGGCCATACCCGATTACTTGATTGGCAATAATATCGAAGCGCTGTTACAGAACCAGGGACAGTACATCTTCTCTGGCTCCCCATCGCAGTTGTCCGACCTGCACGCGCTGCTGGTGCTCGCCGTCTACCTGGCGGTCTTCATTGGCATAGCCTGGTTAGTCAACGAGCGACGGGACATCACGAACTAACCTACTATGCTGAACATCAACACGATCAAAGAATACGCCTACACGCTGGGTTTTGATAGCGTGAGAATCACCAGCGCCGAGGCCTTTCCAGAGGCAGAACGCGCCATCAAAGAGCGCATTGCGCAAGGACTGATGGCCGGTCTGCCCTGGTTCACGGCGGAGCGCGCGGAGGTATCCTGCTACCCTGATGCGCTGCTGCCGGAGGCGCAATCGATCATCGCGCTGGCTATGTTCTATCTGAGCGAGCAGCCCGACGAACGAACGGATGGCGGCCCACGCGGGCGGATCTCGCGCTACGCCTGGGGCGATGACTATCATGAGATCATCAAGCCCAGGCTGCAACAGTTTGCGGCCTGGCTGCGCGAGTACACCCGCGAGCAGGGCGGCAGCGAGCTGGAGACGCGCCTCTTTGTGGATACGGGGCGCATGGTGGATCGCGCGGTAGCCCAGCGCGCCGGTCTGGGCTGGTACGGCAAGAACACGAACATCCTGACCAAACGCTGGGGCTCCTGGGTCTTCCTGGCAGAGATTGTGACGAACCTCCCGCTGCCGTCCGACGAGCCGCTCAAAGCAAGCTGCGGCACCTGCGAGATCTGCCTGCACGCCTGTCCAACCGGAGCTTTACCGGCGCCTTATGTCCTGGACAACACGCGCTGCATCTCCTACCTGACCATCGAACTGCGCGGCAGCATCCCCCTCGAATTGCGCCCACTGATGGGCACCCTGATCTTTGGCTGCGATATCTGCCAGCAGGTCTGCCCCGTGAACAAGATCGCGGAGAAACGACTTGGATTGCGCGAGCCGGCGACAACGGCTCCGCTCGTGCAGGTGCGACGGCGCGAGGAATTTCGACCGCGGCCGGGGGTTGGCAGCAGCCCCGAACTGATCCCCCTGCTCTCACTGAGCGAAGAGCAATTCCGCGAACGCTTTCGGCACAGCCCCATCAAGCGCGCCAAACGCCGGGGTCTGCTGCGTAATGTATGCGTGGCGCTTGGCAATATCGGCGACCCGGTGGCGCTACCCGCTCTCACCAGCGCGCTACACGATGACGAGCCGCTGATCCGCGGTCATGCCGCCTGGGCGCTGGGGCGCATCGGAGGCGAGCAGGCCAGGCAGGCATTGCAGGAACGCCTGCTCCGTGAGGATGATGGAGAGGTGCAGCAGGAGATTCGCTGCGCGCTGGCGCCCGTTCTGTAAAAGCACCATTGTTGGCACGGGTATCAGGGCGCTTCTCCATCTCGCGTAGGGATCCGGCTTGCCGCATCCGTGCGGTCGGCCTCGCTTGCGAGGGCGGGAGAGGCCTCTCAGGCCCAGGGACCTGCTACACGGACGCGGCAAGCCGGGTCCCTACGCGAGATTGTAGGGGCGCGGTTTACAAGCCCGTGCATCACTGGTGGTATCATGATCTCATTGGTGAACAG
>JBDTHH010000714.1:0-7163 GCA_039937055.1 Ktedonobacteraceae bacterium
AAGTAGTTACTTATATTGAGTCTAATGCAGAAGTACATCAAGAATTGGAAAATGATTTCAGGAAGTATTGGAAGTATCGGAAATCCTTGCAACGCACGACATTTTTAAAACATAAAACGCCTTTACAAGCTAGGCCCATAGTAAATCCTGCAAGCAATTCTGCCCCAAATGATTTTTTTGAGATTCATCCAGAAAAGATTGCCGATTCTCTCCACGGCCTGATGGAGCTTTTTCTGAGTGATGGTTGGTATAGGGTGGACGAAAACTTTAAAAACTTCTATATGACTTTACTGGCAACCCATGTTTCAAGAAGATGTAGAGCGGGTTTGCTCACAGACAGAACTGTCTATAGTCAGTTATCCAATACTATAAAGCTAGATGCTCAATTCTCTTCTCCAATTGTTAGAGGACATTTTACCAGTGATAGTGAGGCAAGTTCATTAAATCATTTGGCTCAAGGTGTTTTAGTGAGCTTGGCTTTAGAAGGAATACAGATTCATTCGAATACACCTGTCGAGCAAATATTGAAATTTAGGGAAAGACACAATAGCGAATTGGGACGTTTTAGACGCAAAATAGCCGAGTTAGCAGAAATTATCTCTAGTACGGAAAGTGATTCATTGGAAGCTTTCCTTCAATGTATTCAGGACACATATATCAATGAGGTAAGCCCTGAAGTGTCTTCTTTAAAAGAAGAGTTAAACCACACTGGAATAAAATGGAGAATTGGTGAGCTATTAACTCTTGTACTACCAGTAGTTGCTTCACCTTTTTTAAACTCTATAGGAGTACCTCTCCCAGTTTCTTCGGGTGTTAGTGCAGGTGGAGTAGCAACCGCATTTATTGCGAAGTATAATATTGAGAAATACAAGTTATTAAAGGAAAATTCGTTCTCATATTTGTTAAAGTCAAGGAAGGAATTTCATTACAAAGGCATACACCGAGATAGTACTAAATTACGAATACCGCCTCCCTTGTTGAATATTACTCTCTAGCGACATTCGCGTACCTACAGGCTGCCACTTTTACGCAAATTTCTGTCGCCCTCCACCCGTAATCCTGCGCCACTTCTTGAGCAGTGTCCGCGCGGCGTGTGCCAGGCGTGTGGTCTCCTCGTCTTCCTTCTGTCCATATGCGCTGAGTTCTCGCAAGATGTAGACCACAATATGGTCGTCAGGTGAGGCCACACGACCGAGGGCGTGTAGGGCGGCCTCGGCCACCAGCTCGTCGGGGTCGAGGAGCGCCTGTAAGAGGACGGGAATGGCCCAGCGGGCCGCGGTCTGGCCAAGGGCTGTGGCGACGCACGTGCGCACTCCGGTATCGCTATCTTCCTGCAGCAGGTACTCAAGTTGCGGACGCAGTTCGTATGGCTGATCGCTCAACAGGCCAAGCAGCTCCACGCTGCGCTGGCGCAGCCAGGAGTTCGGCGCGCCGAGCAACTCGGCGAGGATACCATCGAGCACGATCTCATTGCTGATATCCATCAGTGCCTTCCGCCGTCCATGATTGCGCGCCTGCCAGACGAGGTAGTTCAGCGAGTCGAGCGCGGCGATCTGTATCTCCTCCTGTGACTGGTGAAGTGTCGTGAGCAGCCAGCGCACCACGTTTGTGCGGATAGGGGTGCGCAGGGCGCCATAGAGCAGGCGCACCCCCTCGATGGCCTCCAGTTGCCCCGGATGGTCTTTGTTGAGCAGCGCCGTTCCCAGGACCGCCGCCGCGTAATCTCCCCCAAAAGCGGCGAGCGTATAGCTGGCCTGCCGCCGGACCTCGGCCGCTGGCGAGCGCAGGAGCGGCACGATCTGCGCGGGAAGCGTGTGCTGTTGCAGGACCTCGCGGATCACCTTGCGACCGATGACGGCCTCCAATGCCGTGAGGGCGGCGACCTGGATATGGGTATGTGGCTCTTCAAGGAGCGCGCAGAGCGTTGGCAGCGTCGAGGGCAAGGCGATGACGCCAAGAGCCCGCGCGGCATTGGCGGCTATCTCTTCGTTTGGGTCTTGCAGTGTCAGTACAAGCATCTGGGCCAGGCGCTCCCGTTGCTCAAGGGGCAGGGAGATCGGAGGTTCCGCCGCCAGCACGAACGTGGCGGCTTTGCGCGCCTCCTCCAGAGTGTGTGGGTCCAGCAACGCAATCAGTGTCTCGACTCCGCTGCCGTTATCATCTCCGCTGCGCAGCAAGGCGTATGCCGCTGCCAGGCGTACAGAGATCGCTTCATAGCCGCTCAAGCGCTCCCGAAGCATAGCCAGGGTGGCGGCCCGCAACGATGCCTTTCCTGCCAGGTTGGCTAAGGCCATAGCGGCCGCGTAGCGCGCCATCTCCCACTGTGTGCTCAGTCCTTCGCCTAGTAGCGACTCATTTTCTATCTGGGAAAGTAGGCCGGCCGTCTCGATAATGCTTGTCCAGAGCACCGGCCCGACCGGTTGGACGACGGCAGGGTGCTGTAGCAGCGCTCGCAGCGACAATGGTGCGCTCCGGCTGATATGCAACAGCAGGCGGCTGAGATGCTCATATTGCGGCGGCCACCAGGGCCAGGGCGGCGTTGTGATCTCCGGATAGTTATTTAAGGTGCTCAGCAGCAAAGGCAGGATCTCTGTCCCCTGCTGCATCAATTGGCGCGTGGTCTGGATGCGTACCTGGTAATCGGTTTCAGGGCCTAGTAAGAGGGCCAGCGCTGCCAGGGTGCTTTCCTGATCGCGTATGCGCTCTCCTGTGGCCCGTTGGATCGCTTGAGACTTACGTATAGCCTGTTTGTCTGGTTCGGCATGTTCATTTGCCATAGCCTCTGCCCTCATGGTGACCTACGCATATATTGCGTTATTTCGAAATGTGAATACGGACCCGGTGTGTGTGGCTCAGCATATGGACCGGTTGTAGCACATTGAAAATCGATTGCTTGCTCCTATCCAGTATACAAGGGGTCGCGAATGACCTTTGTGAGCACAGGAAGTGTCTGTTTTGCTGTTCTATAAGCAAAGGGATCTGGGAGGATAAACAGGAATTGAAGGTGAAATTCGTGCATAGGCAGGAACGTCTATCAAACGATGCGCGGTGGTTTGAGCAGGCGGTGCAATTGCTGCCAGAACGTGCGCCGGGGCTGCTCGTTGGACGAGTCTGGCTGGTGCTGCTCTGGAGGCCCGGAGAGGCTGGATGCGGGAGGATAAGACATAGGGTATGCTTGCTGATCGGCAGAAGAGAGTTGTCCTTCAGGGATACCTGTTAGCCGTACCGGGGGCTGAGCGCCTGTTGGTTGCCTGGTTTCTGGAGCGGGGAAGATTGGGCGTTGTGCCTGCGGGCGTTTGGGGGGATGGATCACGATGCGTTCGCGCTGCCCTTGAGGAGGGTGTACGGTCGCGGTTTTAGGTGGCGTCGGCAGGTCAGTTATCTGCAGGATCGGTGAGGGCTTCAAATTGAGGGCGCGCAGTTCCCGCGCCAGCAGTTGTGCCTGCGTGAAGCGGTCATTGATGTCGCGAGCCATAGCTCTGAGAATAATCTGTTCCAGCTCCTGAGAGAGTTCCGGGTTCAACACGCTGGGTGGCCGCAGGGGGCCGTTGACAATGGCCTGGGTCAGTTCGGGCAAAGAGCGGCCGGTAAAGGGTCGCTGTCCACTGACCAATTCATACAGCACAACGCCAAGCGCATAGATATCGCTGCGGTTATCCAGAGTGTGTCCCCAGACCTGTTCGGGCGAGGCATAATAGATGCTGCCAACCAGCGTCTTGGCGATGGTGATTTGCTGGTGACCTGTGGCGCGTGCCAGGCCGAAATCCATCACCTTCACCTTGCCCCAACGGTCCAGCATCAAGTTCTCCGGCTTGATGTCGCGATGAATCACGTGATGTTCGCTGTAGGCGCAATCGAGGGCCTCGGCGATCTGCGCGGCATACTCGGCGGCCAGGTATTGTGGGATCATCCCATCGAGCCGCAGTAAGCTTCCGAGCGTTGGTCCCTGAACATATTCCATCGCGAAATAGAGTAAGCCGTTCTGCTGTCCCGCGTCATAGATCTGCACGATGTTGGGGTGGTTAAGGCCGGCGACGATCTGCGCTTCACGGATAAAGCGAGCGACATACGAGGCATCTTTGGCTAATGCGCGCGGCAGCACTTTGACCGCAACTTCGCGTCCAAGGGCGAATTGCTTCCCGCGATATACCATCCCCATGGAACCGCGCCCAATCTCTTCTTCCAACTGATATCCACCCAGGTTCTGGCCTGCCAGTTCGTTCATGTTGTGTGCCGCACACCTTTGCCGTTTCCAGCGCGAGGAAAGAAACTGCGCGGCTCCTCCATTCCTATTCTACAAGCATCAACACCATATAATATGCGGCCCAGGGATCTTTCTCCTGCAAGGAGAGAATACGTAAACGTACCGATAGTGTGTATATAGTTTATATCTAATGGAAGTAGTTGTCTCCTATTGGCACATGTTTTACCCGAAAGTAATATGCGGCTATCTTGCTGCACAAGAAACAGGGAGAGAAGCAACGAGAGCGAGCAGAGCACAGAAGAGGAAGAGAAAAGACTCCCGGCTGCTGCCTGTCTACTACAAGTAAGCAGCCGGGAATAAGCGATCAGGAGATCGCAACTTTTTGAGACAAGCGCGGGGATACTCTCTTGCTCAGTCGAGGTAATCCTTGAGAATGCGGCTTGCCTGTGGATGCCGTAACTTACGAATCGCTCGTTCCTCAATCTGGCGTACTCGCTCGCGCGTTACCTTAAGCTTCTTCCCCACCTCTTCTAATGTATGATCGTGGTCATCGATCAGACCAAAACGCAGCTCGATAACCTGCCGCTCGCGCGTTGTCAGTTGCCCCAGCACTTTACGGATCTCCTCATGGAGGAGTTTGCGGTCGGTGAGTTCCATAGGGCCGCGCTCGCGTACATCCTCGATGATATCGCCGAGGGTGTTCTCCTCTTCCTCAGAGAGAGGCGCGTCGAGCGAGAAGACCTTCTCTGCCCAGATCAGCAACTCATTCACACGTTCCGCAGTCATGCCCAGGCGTTCACCGATGTTTTCAGGAGTAGGCTCGCGGCCCGTTTCCTGGTAGAGCTGGCGTGTCATACGTTTGACGCGCATCACCTCTTCCATGATATAGACGGGGAGCCGCACAGTGCGCGTGCCTTCCAGGATTGCGCGGGTGATAGCTTGCTTAATCCACCAGGTGGCATAGGTAGAAAAGCGAAAGCCCTTCTTATAGTCGAACTTGGTAACGGCTCGGATCAGGCCAATATTCCCCTCGCCGATTAAATCTTCCAGGGAGAGGCCCTGCCCAACATATTTTTTCGCGATACTCACGACCAGGCGGAGGTTGGCCTCAATGAGCTGGTTGCGAGCATAACGATCTCCCTGCTCAGCTCGCTCCGCGAGGTGGGACTCGCGCGCCGCCGTAAGCAGGGAAATACGTGAAATTTCGCGCAGGTAGAGGCGCAGACTATCGCTTTGTGCCAGGTTGCTCAAGTCGGCGTCCTGCTCATGTACCACTTCGCGTTCTGGTTCGATCGGCTTATCGGCGTTAAACATCACTTTTCGTTCCAAGTACTTGCTCTCTCTTCCATGCGCAGAGGCAGGAGGTGATTGGGTAATCGCTTCCCGCGGACGGAACAGAATATGCCTGCAAGGACCTTATATAATCCTTCCCCGTCTATCTGGAGGTGGGGCTGGATACCGGTGATCACGCGTTCCTTTCCTTTTGCGTTGCCTTTGGCTTTCTGTCGAAGTATAGCACCGGTGAATGGTCTCCGCAACACCAGGGCTATCCTGGCCGCCGAGCATCCACCTGCCGTTTCCTCAACCGTGTTTGGTCTCAATGCCCGTTCGGCCTCGCTCTTAGCGCGAGTCGCCGCAAGATCGGTTGAGTCTGAACTCATTTTATCATACCTATAGTTTATTGCAAGCCATGCTTATCAGGTACACTCTGTTCCCGATCTGGGATGAGAGACCATGCCTACTACTCTTTCTCTTCGGCACGTTTGGCTTTCTCAATAGGGGGTATTCAGTTCGCAAGATAGGTCTGTGGTCCCTTACATCTTCGGTGCTTCCTTTAATGAAGCAAACAGCAGGTCTTATCAGAAAATCCCTCGTACTTTCCGTTGGAACTTCCCCCCTGGTTTGAGCGTAGATGTCTTGGGACGTTCTCTGTAGTAAAATAGATATATGCTGATATATAGATAGATAAAGCGAAGCGCGTGGAAGGAACTGATATGAGCTTTCCTGATCTGCTGGAGCCAGGCATCCTGATAGGTGGGCACTACATCGTCGTGGCTCTCATCAATCGGGGAGGCTTTGGCGCCGTCTATCGCGGCATCGATACCAGCGAAGGGGATCGTTCCTGCGCTATCAAGGAAACCTATGATGTGACCCCGGCTGCTCGCCGGCGCGCGTTGATGGAGGCCGGTATTCTTTTTACGGTCAAGAGCAAGCATCTTCCCCAGGTCTATGATGCCTTTGAAGCCAATGGTCGCTTTTACCTGGTCATGCAATTGATCGAGGGCCAGAATCTCCTGCAACTGCTCGCCCAGCGCGGCGCTCCCTGTAGCGAGCCGGAGGTGCTCGCATGGTTGCTCCCCGTGATGCGCGTGTTGCAGGAGTTGCACAGCCGAACTCCGGCCATTCTCCATCGCGACATTAAGCCGGCCAATATCATTCTTATGCCCGACGGGACGGCGGTGCTGGTCGATTTTGGTCTGACCAAGCTGTATGAGCCTGACAGCCAGACCCAGACCAGGGTGAGAGCCATCTCCGAGGGCTTCAGCCCGCTGGAGCAGTACCTTGGCAACACCAGCCCGCAGTCCGATATGTATTCGCTGGCCGCTACCATGTATTTCCTGCTGACCGGTGTGGCTCCGGCCTCGGGTCTCAAGCGCAGCCTACACGATGAACTCCAGCCTCCGCGCCTGCTCAACCGGGCCATCACCCCCAGGATGGAGCGTGTACTCCTCAAGGCGCTCGCCGTTGAACCTGGGCAGCGCTACCCGAACATGCGCGAATTTGCCGACGCCTTGCAAGAACCAGGCTTCAGCGCCTTTGCCGACCCGACGATCAGGGGTCGCAGTGTCCCTGCCAGTCCCCCGCCTCCCGTGCAACCATTGCCAGCTCCATGGGCCTATGCGCCCGCGCCGTACCCGGTGCCGCCACCTTATCAGGTGCCTATGAATATGGCGTATCT
>JBDTHH010000715.1:0-3142 GCA_039937055.1 Ktedonobacteraceae bacterium
GCCTCCTGCTGGCCCGGCTGCGTCGCCTCCAGGGCATTCGTCAAGTAGACGTGCAGTTCGCCTGCATCCGTTCTGAGGTCATAGCCCATCGTCGCCAGCTTTAAGCTCAGGCTGATATGCGCGATCATATAGGGGGTCGGCAGCAGTTCGTATCCGGCCACGCGCGGCAGGAGGGCCTGGAGAGCCTGTCTATTGCGCTGTGGAGGAGGCGCTGAGATGTGATCGATGATACCATGCAGGAACGCGCCTGTGCCCAGCGCCGGGTCAAGCACGTGCAGTTCGTGCGTACCGGCTATGCCCGCAGACAGATCAAAGTCGCGCTTGAGCAAGGCATCGATGCTGCGCACGATGTAGGAGACCACCGGCTCCGGTGTGTAGTAGACGCCGCGTGCCGCGCGCATCTGAGGGTTGTACGCGGTCAGAAAAGCCTCGTAGAAGTAGATGAGTGGTTCCTTTCCGGCCTGATGTGCGCCAGTTGGCAGCCCGGCGCCATCAAGGAGCGCAAGCAGTTCCTCCAGCATACAGGCAATGCGCGCATGCAGGCAGGGAGCCGCGATATACTCCAGCAGGCCGCGCACAAGCGGGTCGGTTGCGGGAATAAGGTCAGCTATACGCGTGCGGTCAGTGTGCGCATTGGTCTCTGTACGCAGGCGAGCAACGAAGAGAATGTAGCAGATGGTTTGCGTACACACATCGGCGAACTCAGTATATGTCAGAGTGGGGAGCAGGCTCGCGCGGGAAGCGCGTAGATACGTGGAGAGGCGGCTGTCCTGCTCGCGCACAAGCAGATCATCAAGGGCCTCGCGCAGCGCGTGGGCGTGAAGCGCTACACGGGTTGCCAGTGTCTTGAGATGCGTGGTTGTTCCCTCTCAACATGACTAAAATAGTATGATACACTTATGGTATCATGAAAGCAAGCGAGCAAGCGAGCATACCCGCCCCAATACCTACGTAGATGAAAATGGGTTGTATAATAGCATACATGTGAAATCAGACCTCATGGTTTGGAGTAATTGAGAAAGGCGCAGGGTAGCGATATGAGCGCGAAGACACCTTCAGGGGGGCAACAACCGCCGGACCCGGAGATGCAGGAATTGCTGGCACGCGTGCAGACGACGGAGCGGCGCAGGCAGGAGCGCTTGCGGTTGAGCACGACGTTTCTGCCCGATACGTTGAGTCTCGGTGAGCGTGTGCTGCCCTACCTGTTCGCGGGGATGGAGGCCTGTTTTATCAATGCACTGCTGGTAGCCGTGGCTGGCTTTAATATTTTTGGGCCGAATATCCCGGTGCTGCCTCTGTGGGCGCCGTTTGTGCTCATGGGCGGTAGCGTTTGGGCCGCACGCTACCTGGAGCGGCGCGACGCGCGCAACACGCCGCCGCTGGATGAATTCGATCGCGTAGGCAGCAACATGCCCGGCACCACGCTGCTGATGGTCCTGCTGGGAGTCGGCGCGCTCTTCCTTATCTGGGTCAGCATTTATGCTCCGACTATCGCGCTCTACAATCCGACCTGGCTGCTGGCGCTGGTGAATGATATCCTGCTGCTCAACTCGCGCTTCTGGCAGGTCCTGCTCATTCTGTTGCTGTGTGTCTTTCTGGCCTGGCGCGGCGTGGGCATCTCGCGGCGCGTATTTGAGCCGGGGCATGTCTTTAACCTGCTGCGGGTGGGCATCGGCGTCATGATCGGCATTATCATCCTGCGGGCGGCCCAGGAGAGCAGCGGCGTCACCGTACGTAACGATACCGCCCTGTTCCTGCTCGTGCCGCTTTTCCTCTGCCTCTCGCTGGTAGCCCACGCGCTGGCCCAGGCGACCTTCGTCCGGCACTCGCACCCGACCGGGCTGGAGGGCAGCGTGATGGCCCAGGAGCGTTCCATCTTCAGCATAATGGGTATCATCTGTGTGGCCTTACTTATCATCGTCCTGACAGTGGGCAGCGTTGCCAGCCCGGCCTTTCTGGGGGATATACAACGCGCACTTGCTCCCCTGGGGGCACTCTATGACCTGCTGGTGAGCATTTTCGCGCACATTCTCACCTTCCTGGTAACGCCGATCATAAATGTCCTCCAGAGCCTGCATTTCACAACAGCACCGATAAAGGTCCCGCTTACCCCACGTACACCAGTAGGTGGCCATCATGGACCCAAGACACCGCAGATTGCGATTATAGCCGGATCGATCCTGGCTATTCTGGCGCTGCTGATGATAATAGTCGCGCTAGGCTCCCTGGTGACCTGGACATTGCGCAGGCGACGGACGCGCGTTGTGCGCCGCCGTAACGAGGATGAACTGCACGAGAGCCTGTGGTCGTGGTCCCTGTTCTGGACGCAGGTCAAAGCCTTCCTGCGCGCTCTGTTGGGCCTCCTCCTGCCACACGCCAAAGCTGAAGGCCAGCAAGACGTTGGCCAGCAACCTATCACCGGCGCACCGGCGGCACGCTCTGTACGCGAGATCTATCGCGCCCTGCTGAAGCGCGCCGGCGGCCGGGGGTATCCGCGCAAAAGGGAAGAGACGCCCAACGAGTTCCAGAGGCGCCTGGACGAGCGCACGCTGCTGGCCGCGCCCGAACTGGCTACCATCACCGAAGCCTACACGGTGACGCGCTACGGCGAAGTCGTACCCGACGAGGCGGAGGTCGCCCGTGTGCGTGGCGCCTGGTCCGCGTTGCAGCAACGTTGGGGCGAGAGCTAGTGCTCTGACCATCCTCATGTGGCGGGTGAGACTGATGGGTGAGACGCCCCCATTTCGCGTAGGGATCCGGCTTGCCGCATCCGTGGGGGGCCTCGCTTGCGCGGCCAGAGGGGAGGCCTCCCAGGCCCAAGGGCCAGCCACGGATGCGGCAAGCCGGATCCCTACGCGAAACGGGGCGATCTCCCCTTCGCGGGCGCCATGTTCCATCTCAGACACTTCTTTTGACCATTTTGATCTCAGGAAGATGCACCCCTGAGGGAAGCTGGAGCGTCTCGGCAGGAGCAACAATGCCGGCCGGAACGAAGCCGAAAGCGCAATAAAAAGCCATCGCCTTCTCATTGTACGATGCGACATTGAGCACGATTTCTTTGCCTGCTCCGAACCACTGAAGCGCGGCTTGCAGGAGGCGCTTCCCCACTCCCTGGCCCTGGTATTCTGGCAGGACGTAGAGG
>JBDTHH010000716.1:0-6551 GCA_039937055.1 Ktedonobacteraceae bacterium
GGTGGCCATGGATGTTGCTGGGTCTTATCGCTGTACCCGGAGAACGTTTTGGCTTCCGGCTGTGGCGACTGTTGTTGGCTACTGAGCAATTCCGCGCGTTGGTAGAGGGTCTGGGCGGCGCGCCCGGCGTCGAAGTTTATGGCTTTGCTGGCTTCCGGATCGTGTGCGATGGCTTCGAAGCGAGCGGCGATGCCGCGAATCGTCTCCGGGTCGGTGATGTTGCCCTGGCGCACGGCCTCGTAGGTTCTCTCCAGCACATCCTGTCTCGGGATTTTCCGCACTGGAGGCGTTGCGGCGGGCCTGGCGGCTCCCGCCTGTGGCATGGGTTGGACCGGCGCTGGCGGCGCCTGCTCCGGTGAGACCGGAGCAGGCTTCTGCGATACTCTGGCCCCCGCCGGCTTCTCCTTTTGCTCCACGATAGGGGGTGTCTCCATGGTATCGAGATCGACAATGTTGGGTAAGCGTGGCGTCACCGTCACATCATGGATGCGCACCCAGTTGATCTGCACCCCCCAGGAAGCAACGTGATCTTGCATACGTTGTACCAGTTCGCTGTTCACCTCATCCCAGCGCGAGGAGAAATCCGCCACGAGCTGCGTATGTGCATCCTGACTCCAGGCCATAAAGTCATTGGGCGTGAAATTGCTTACTACCGCCTGGATCGTCGCCACGAAAAGCTTATGGAGCGTCTCCTGCCAGTTGTGTACCTGGATGATCACCAGGTGCGCATCTTCCGGCAAGAGCTGGTAGGCGATCGTTGCCGCCAGGTAGACATCCTCTGTACGCGAGATATGCATCGTCTGCGGCGGGCACGACCAGTGGACCTCACGCGTATCTAATTTCTCAACCACGCTTTCCCACGGCAGCCGGAAATTGGGGCCGGGAAACAGCGTGCGGCTGTATTTGCCAACTGAGTAGACGATATGGGCCTCTCCTTCCGGGACGGGGTGAAAATATAGTCGCACCAGCAGGAACGCCAGCAGGCAGAAGCCGATTAGCAGGATCAGGCTTGCCAGGGGTCCAAAAACGGTAAAGCAGCCTGCCAGGACGAAGAGCAGAAAGCCACCTATCATAGCAAGCGACCAGAGCACATTGTTGGCCCCGGCATAATAGAGCATGATGCTATAAATGAAGGCGATAGCCACAAGAACCAGCACGACAGGCAAGAGGCCGACAGGCGAGAGATACGCCCGACCCTGGAGAACCGGGAGGAATGTTAATAAGAATGTCAGCCCGCCAAAGAGTAACGGGGCCACAAGTGGGGAGACCTGGCGCCCAAGCATGAGGAACGATTCTAGCTTCGATGTGTAGGCCTCATCGAGATCGTCATCTTCGGTCTCCTCCTGCTCTTCCAACACCTGAGCGGGAGCGCCAGGATAGGACACATCTGGCTGCTGATCAGAGAGGAGGTCATCGTCAAAATCTTGATCTTGCCAGATCTGTTTTGTAACCTGCTCCTGCTCTGGAGCACCGGGGTCCGTCCATTCCGATGACATATGCTGCTTCCTCCCTCTCATCACCTGTAGATGTACGATTATACATCGTCCTTGCCATGCCTGGGTATGCAGTGTAGCGTTCCTTAGATCTGTGTACGCGATTACCCCTGCACCCGTTTGACACCACAGGACCCGCATCCCCCACCGCTCCTGGTGCCACAGCTTCCACCGCCGCCGCCGCCACAACTGCCACATCCTCCACTACCACAACTCCCCCCGCCTCCACTACCGCATCCACAGCTTCCACCATTTTTGCTGCCGCAACTACTGCACCCGGATTTTTTCTCTGGCGCCTGGTTAATGGGGACCTGGATGGTGACACCGCTCTCAAGCATCACTTCCGCTGTCTCCTTTGGCACATTGATCGAAACAACTTTGCCGGGACCACTGGGGGTCGTGAGCATAGCGCCGATCTGCGGCATGAGTTGCTTGGCCTGGATATAATTTTCATTCTCGTATGAGAGGCAGCAGAGTAGCCGCCCGCAGACGCCTGAGATCTTGGAAGGATTGAGCGGCAAGCCCTGTTCCTTCGCCATCTTAATCGAAATGATTCCGAAGTCACTGATCCACGAGCTACAACACAGAGTTTTCCCGCACGGCCCGACGCCGCCCTGGAGTTTGGCCTGATCGCGCGCCCCGATCTGGCGCAGTTCGATGCGCGTGCGGAATGTCGCCGCCAGATCACGCACGAGCGCACGAAAATCCACGCGTTCATCAGACGTAAAATAAAAGGTCAGGCGGCTGCCATCAAATGTGTACTCTGCCTCTACCAGCTTCATCGGCAGACTGTGCTGTGCGACACGTTGGGCACAGCGCACCAGCGCATCTTTCTCCTTACTTTTGAAAGAGAGCATCATGCGCAGTTCGTCCTCACTGGCCAGACGGAGCACCGGCTTTAGCGGGTCACTGAGATCGATTTCCGACATCTTCTTTGAGGCAATGACCACTCTGCCAGCCTCTACTCCGCGCACGGTTTCGACAATTACAAATTGACCCGTTGTATAGCTCAGCCCCAGAGGATCAAAATAGTAGATCCGCCCGGCGGGACGAAAACGAATACCAACGATGGTAACCACGTTCTCTGTCGTATTAGCTGTTAACATGACTCTCGTCCTGCTAGAGAAGGGAGCGGCACAACGCTGTGCTTACCCGATCTTCTACCTGCTTCCTTGACTACATCTCATTTGTCAGCAGAATAGCCTCTGCTACCTCGCGCATGGACTTGCGATTGTTCATGCTGGCCTTCTGGATCTTGCGAAACGCCTCCTGCTCGCTCAGCCCCTGTTTCTCCATCAGCAGCCCCTTGGCGCGCTCAACTACTTTGCGTGTCTCCAGTTGATCGCCCAGAGTGCGTGCCTTCTCTTCCATGGCGCGAAACTCGTTATAGCGCGCCAGCGCCACCTCGATGGCCGGGGTGACTTCACTCTCGCGCAGAGGCTTCACAATATAGTTCACCACGCCGGCCTCTTTGGCTCGCTCGACTAATGGCTGATCCCCGAAGGCCGTGAGCAGCAGCACTGGTGCGATCTTTTCCTGCGTCAGGGTTTCGGCGGCGGTGATGCCATCCATGTCAGGCATGCGTATATCCATAATGACCAGGTCAGGGCGCAGCTCACGGGCCAGGTTAACGGCGCTCTGGCCATCCCCGGCTTCACCGATAACCAGATAGCCCTGCTTGGTAAGTACGTCCTTGAGATCCATGCGTTGGATGGTTTCGTCGTCGGCAATAATAACGCGTGTTGGCATAGAAATTCCCTGTCTGTGTAATTAAACCTGCCGTACCCAAGTCAGTTCCGGCGACTCTCCGAACTTACTCGCCGTTCCGCCTGGGCACTTAGCTACTGAGAGTATACCATAACCATACATGAGAGTCGAGACACTATTTTTCGCATAGAGATCGATGCCATCTACCCCTGCAGGCTGGGCGCTATGCCACTTGCAAGCCTGCTGGTTTCTCCATCAAGCCAGCTATGATCCTTGCCTCGTGTGCAATCGATTGCAACTGTGCGGGCGTGATCGACTGACGACCATCGCAGAGGGCGCTGTTGGGATCGGGATGCACCTCCAGGATGAGTCCTGCGGCGCCGGCGGCGATACTGGCGCGCGACATAGCGGGAACCAGCTCGCGGCGGCCGGTGGCATGACTGGGATCGACGATCACCGGCAGGTGGGTCAGTTCGCGCAGCAGGGGCACGCAGGAGAGATCAAGAATGTTCCGCGTCTGGGTATCGAAGCTGCGGATGCCCCGCTCGCAGAGGATGACCCGTGGGTTGCCTGCGGCGATGATGTATTCCGCCGCTAATAACCACTCGTCAATAGTGGCCGAGAGACCACGCTTGAGCAGCACAGGACGACCGGCGCTGTGTCGTCCCGCCGCCGCCAGCAGGGGGAAGTTCTGCATGTTGCGACTGCCGATCTGCAAAACATCGGCGTACTGCGCCACCGTCTCGACCATCTCCGGCTCCATCACTTCGGTGACTATTGGCAGCCCGGTGGCCTCGCGCGCCTCGGCCAGCAGATGCAGACCCTCGATACCCAGCCCCTGGAACTGGTAGGGCGAGGTGCGCGGCTTGAAGGCTCCTCCACGAAGCACACTGGCTCCGGCCACTTTGACAGCGCACGCGGTCGCGAGCAACTGCTCCCGGCTCTCCACCGCACACGGTCCGGCCATGATTACAGGCGGATGGGCGCTCCCAATGGTGACGCTCTCGCACGTGCACGGATCGCCGACCACTATGTTGCTGCCCTCGCTCTTGAAGGCCCTGCCCGCCAGCTTGTATGGGGTAGACACAGGAATCACTTGCTCCACGGCCCGCTGCTGCTCGATAGCCGCCTGGGCCTGGCTATCAAACATGGTATGATCGAAAGCGATTACTTCGCGACCATCCATCTGGATGGTGTTGACCGGACGTTGATTGCCGGTGCTCTGACAAAGCAGGGCCAGCAATTCGGCCCGTGCTTCACTACTCGCCTGACTATGAATGACAATAATCATGATACCTGTTCCTCTTTCTCTCTTTTTGCATTTCGTATGGACGTGGGCGAGGCAAGCCTTCGTTTCTGTACCCCGCGCATACCTCCATGAATGTGACAAACAAAAAAGCAGAGGTATGAACCTCTGCTTTTCCAGCATGTTGGTGGATTTTTTTGCTCAGCCGAAACGGCCCACCATCATGCTGGAGGGCTAAACCAGTAATAAAACGCGCAAACGACGAAGACCAGGACCGCCGGGTCTCCCTGTGCGGCATCTCTTGTGGATGTGCTGCTCTTCAGTTGTTGTTGCGTTTGTATACTGGGCATATTGTTATTCCATGTATATCACGTTGCTAACCGGCGTTTCAGTCGGTTGGTATCTACTATAGAGTATAAGGACCCTATGCAAATGTGTCAAGTCCTGGCCCACGACCAGGACGAATATCCGTCGTCGACATAGCCTATTTCTTGCGTTGCTGGCGGCGGTAGCGCTGAAGCTCCTGGTACTCCTGGTAGAGATCGTCGTTCGATCCTTTGATCCCTTGTCGTGTGCTAGATGACGCGTCTCTGGAGCTTTCAGTATCTTGCTGGCGATTTGTTGCTGTGTTGCGGCCTCGTTGAGCTTGCTGGGATGCCGAACTGAACGAGGTTGGCACGAGGTCCAGACGCGCCAGGACGATCAGTAACACCACCAGAATGAGCAAGAAAACGGCTGTTGAGGTTGTGATCGTGACTGGCGTATTAAAGATCGGCATCTTAAAGGTAGGCACGAGCACGCGTTCTATGTGCTGCGATATAAACAAGGCCTGCAAGCCAATGCCGACAAATTGCGCAGCCAGCATGTAGATGAGGATGCCGATGATATGGCGCATCTTAAAGGGACTTGCCGGGCGCGCTGGTACAGGGCGCGCGCTACTGGCCGCTTGCTTAGGTTGCGGGGACACTGACGCTTTCCCATCTTTGGCTATCACAGGCGCCTTGTTATGCGTTGCGCGAGCGATCCTGGCCTGTTTGCTATCGACCGACTGCGGCTGTGAGCTTTTCGCCACGGAAGAAAAGAATCTGGGCAGCATCCTTGGACGAGGAGTCTGCGTCTCCGCTGCGGTCGTCATATCTTGCTGGTTTGCAGAAGAAGACAGGGCAGGGACATCGCGCTCAACAGTATCCCGCGCGGCTCCATCCTCCACTCCATTCTGGGTGGAGGCAGGAGTGATGAGTACAGGGCGACTGCGCCCCGCGCGGTTAGAGCGCCTCTGGGTAGATGGACGGCGGTCAGAGTCCTGGGTCATGCTTGGCCTCCCGAACGGTTCTCCTGGTTATCCTTAAAGGGATCGTAAGACTCGCTTGGATTATTGTACTGATCCTGGTTGCTGCCCGATTCAGGAGGGAGATAGCTCGTCCTTGGCGCCGCCTGGGCCTCCTCCTGCCCTTCCACGTTGGCCGGATACGAGGGCGACGAAACCGGGTACGATATTGACGGCGCAGGCTGCATTTGTGCCTGGGGTACCGGCTGTGGTTGCGGCTGGTACATAGGTTGTTGCGGCTGGTACGCGGGTGGCTGTGGTTGATACGCGGGTGGCTGTGGCTGAAACGCAGGTTGCTGCGGCTGTGGTTGTTGCGGCTGGGCCGGGATTGCCGGGGCCACAGCCTCAAGCGCCGCGATCCCTGCCCGCGCGATGTCGTCATCGCGTCCAGGCGCGTTGCCGCCGCTCACGCCGATACCGCCAATAGTGGCCCCGCCCGACCGGATGGGCCAGCCTCCGGCCGCCATGACGAAACGTCCCTGCGACATGGTTGCCATACTGGAGGCGAAGCCGGGAATGCCGGCCCCCCATTGGGCTACCGCATCGGTTGACTGGTTAAACATGACCGCAGTCGTGGCCTTGGCGATGCTGATATTCCCCGTGGCCCAACCATAGGGCGCCATCATGCGTTCAAAAAGCACAAGATGGCCCCCGGAATCCACAATGGCAATACTGACAGGGCTACGTAACTCCCTGGCGCGCTGCTTGCAAGCTTCCGCTACGCGACGCGCCATATCCATTGATATACTCACGCGGATTGCTCCTTCTCGATATGGGT
>JBDTHH010000717.1:0-4477 GCA_039937055.1 Ktedonobacteraceae bacterium
GAGCCAGGTCAAACTCCACCGGCGCCTCCTCATCCACATAGCGCAGCAGTTCGAAGGAGGAAGAGGGCTTACCCGCCTTACCCGCAGCCGTCGGGAGCAGAAAGTACTTCACGCTCAGAGTGCGTTCCAGCGCGCTCGCCGAGAGATCGCGCAGACCCAGCTTCTCTATGAGAAACGCGGCCAGAGCTGCATGTCCCAGGTGCCTGGGGTGGATACCGTCGGCCCGGTGCCACGCCGTACCTGACGGCGTATCCGTCTCTACCCACAGATAGAAAGCCCCACTCTGAATGAACTCGTGTGCGTCGTCGGGAATCCAGGTCCCATGGATAACATGCATGCAGTACTCCTGGGATGAGTAACGGTCATGTGTGCCGGTATGCTCGCTGGGCATCTACCTCAGGCAAATCGTCGTCAGAATGCAACCACCAATATGCCTGCTGTCAGCCCTGGAGAGAAACCACACCATGTACACCTATGCCGCGCTCACCGTGGATAGTTTAATACGAAAATATCCGTCGCCGCAAGGTCTTGCGGCGACGCGAGAATTTCCTGATACAGCATAGCATACCGGCTCGGCGGTTGTCGAGCGCTCAGGTATCTTGAACCGGGTGATGTCAATGTCCTGGCTCCATCGCCCCTACGGTTCACGGTGCACCAATATATGCTATACTGCCGGCATGAATAGAAAACAAGCGCGCCTGAGCGCGCTGCAATACCATATAGAGCGCCTGCGCAGGCGGCTGGCCATCTTAGATAAACGCAGCGACCGCTATTCGTGGGTCCGGCTGGCTCTCTTCCTGGCCGGGTTCGCGCTGAGCGTCCTGCTCTTCTTCCTGCTGCGCTGGTGGGCGGGGTTGCTCTGCCTGGCGCTGACGTTGATCGTCTTCAACATCGTGGCCTACTATCACCGCCAGATCGACAGGAGCATCGCCCGGCATAAGACCTTACTGCACATCAAGATGACCCAGGTGGCAAGGATCACGCTGGATTGGTCCGCTATCCCGCCTGTGGAAGCAGGTGGCACGCGGCCGGAGCATCCATTCGAGACTGACCTCGATATCACCGGGGAACGCTCGCTGCACCAACTGCTCAATAGTGCAGTTTCGCGCGAGGGCAGTCAGCGCCTGCGCACCTGGCTGCTCACTACCACCCCCGACCTGGCCAGCATGCGCCAGCGGCAGGCCCTCATCCAGGAGTTAGCCCCCATGAACCTGTTCCGCGACAAACTACTCCTGGTCTCGATCCTGTCCTCCCGTAGCCTTGCCGCGCAGTGGGAGGGCAGAAAGCTCATCACGTGGCTCGACGAGCATACCACGCGCTCGCTCCTTCCCACTCTACTGATCGCGAGCGCGATCGCGCTACTCACCCCGGTTCTGCTGCTGCTGAGCCAGTTCGCAGGCTTCCCTCAATATTGGATGCTTTCTCTCGTGCTCGCCGCTGGATTTTTCTTTGTAAGGCGCAAGGATACCAAAGAGCTTTTTGAAGATGCCTACGAGCTACAGATGACATTTGGACAATTGAGCAGGATTCTTGAATATCTGGAAAAATACCCCTATGGCACGCATCAGCACGTAAAAAAGCTCTGCGAGCCTTTCTTCCAGGATCGCGAGCACAGCCCCTCCCGGCTGCTGAAACACGTGGAGCGCCTCGTGATAGCCGCGTCGCTGGGAAAGAACCCGCTGTTGTTACTGATCATCAATGTACTGGTGCCGTGGGATTTCTACATCGCGCACCGCCTGAACTACTACAAAGCGCAGATCGCCACGCGCCTGCCTGTCTGGCTGGATGTCTGGTTTGAGCTGGAGGCACTTACCTCGCTAGCAGGCTTTGCCTATCTGAACCCTGAGTACGTGCTGCCTACCGTAATGGCTGCAGAGGAACAAACCGAGCAGCCGCTGTTCCGGGCTTGCGAGTTGGGACACCCGCTCATTCCAGAGTCGCAGAAGGTATCCAACGATTTCACCTTCCAGCATGTGGGAGAGGTCATGATTATCACCGGCTCCAACATGGCAGGCAAGAGCACCTTCCTGCGCACGCTGGGCATTAACCTGTGCCTGGTATACGCCGGTGGGCCGGTCTGCGCCAGCGCCTTCCAGTGCGCGCTCTTCAGGATCTTCACCTGCATCAAGGTCAGCGACTCCGTGACCGGCGGCTACTCGTATTTCTACGCGGAGGTCAAGCGCCTGAAAGCCTTGCTGGACGAGCTGAAACAGGGAGCCGGCTTCCCGCTCTTTTTCCTCATCGATGAGATCTTTAAGGGCACGAATAATCGCGAGCGCCTGATCGGCAGCCGCTCCTACCTGCGCGCACTTGTCGGCCAGAACTGCGTGGGCGCCGTCTCAACGCACGACCTGGAACTCGTCAGGCTGGCCGATACGCTGCCGGCGATCACGAACTACCACTTCAGGGAAGAGGTCATCGACGGGCAGATGGTCTTCGACTACATCCTGCGCCCCGGTCCCTGCCCGACCACCAACGCGCTGAAGATTATGCGCCTGGAGGGGTTGCCCGTCGAAGTCGAACAATCGCTGATATAAGTGAGATGCTCAATGTATGAACCTGGCGCGATTGTATGGTACTATAGGCGCAGAGAATCACAAAAAGCAGGTGGGAGGTCATACTATGGCTATTGCTACATTGCCATTCGGACGCAGTGGACATCTGAGCACACGCACACTCTTTGGCGCAGCAGCGCTTGGCTCGGTGACGCAACTGGAGGCAGATCAGACGCTGGAAGTACTGTTGCAGTATGGTGTCAACCACATCGATGTGGCGGCCAGTTACGGAGATGCGGAGCTGCGCCTGGCACCATGGCTGGCACACCAGCGCGAGCAGTTCTACCTGGCAACCAAAACCGGCCAGCGCGAGGCCCAGGCGGCCAGAGAAGAGTTGCACCGTTCATTGGAACGCTTGAAAGTCGATTTTGTGGACCTCTGGCAATTACACAGCCTGGCAGATCCCATCGAATGGGATATCGCGCTGAGCCCTGGAGGCGCGCTGGAGGCCGCAGTCGAGGCAAAACAACAGGGTCTGATTCGAGCGATTGGCGTGACCGGTCATGGATTACAAATCGCGGCCTCGCACCGCAGAAGCCTCGAACGCTTCGACTTTGATACAGTGCTGCTGCCCTATAACTACATCACCATGCGCAATTCCTACTACCGCGAGCAATTCAATACCCTGCTCGCTACCTGCCGGGAGCGCAATGTGGCCGTGCAAACCATTAAATCCATTGCCTACAAACCCTGGTTAGGGCGCCCGCACACACATACGACCTGGTACGAACCGCTGACCGAACAGCAAGATATCGACCTGGCCGTTCACTGGGTACTCAGCCAGCCGGGTATCTTCCTGAACACGGTGGGCGATACCCATCTGTTGCCCAAAATGCTGGACGCTGCCAGCCGTTTTGAGGACAATCCTGGCGATGAGGCGCTGGAAGCGCTCGTGAAGCGCTCTGGAATGCAGCCACTGTTTGTGTAGCAAGACCTACGAACGGAACGTCCCGATGATCGCGACGGTGTTGATTATATTGCTGCCCCGAACTTTAGGATTGGGCTGAACAGCCAGCAGCACGATAGCTTTATCAGTGGGATTGCCGAGCGCATCGAAGACGATCCGCCCGCTCACCCCCTGGTAAGCGGGATACTTCCCGTTGCCCATTGAAGCCAGGATGTCGCGAACCGCCAGTCCGTTCATAGAGCCGGCGTCCGGCAGGTAACTTGCCGCCCTGGCAATCACCCAGAGCGCGTCATAGGTCATAATCGCGTTCTGGTCGGGAGGAGGCGCATTGACAGTACCGGGCGCCTTGTTATTCTGAAACAGACCGGCCCACTCGGTAAAGAAGGTAGGCCAGGAGTCAGGTGCCACCCCGGCAAAGCGCCACTCGCTGGGATCGGCAAAGCTGATGAAGTGCAGGCGCTGCATATCCTGTGGAAACTCGCGCGCGATGAGCGCATCCGGTGTGTTCCCCTGGCCCAGCAGCAGATTGCTGGCCAGGCCGGTCCCCCCCAGGATCTTGAGGTTGGCGAGCACAGCATTTTTTGGCTCGCTCCTGGAGGCCTCCCCTATAGCATGCGCCAGGCGTACCGCATCCACATCCGTACCTGGCAAGAACATAAGATCAGCCTTCGCCAACACAGCATCCTGTACCAGCGCCTGGTAGCCTGTGACAGAGGTGGTCATCTCCACAAAGCTACCCCTGCTGGGAAGTATGCTGCCATGCAAGGTCTGCACCCGCGTGACAAAGGCATTGGCCAGCCCAAGACTGGTGGGATCGGAAGGGGCCTGCAAGATCATGATGCTCCTGGCATGTAATTGCTGCACGGCAACCGTTCCCAGGGCAGCACCCTGAGCATTGTAGGGAGGATTGACGCGGAAGAAATACGGGTTACCTGCCAGGTTAACATCGCCCGCCGTCGGCGACACCATAGGAATGCCGACTTCCGTGATAATGTCACGCGCCCTGAGCGTCTGT
>JBDTHH010000718.1:0-8582 GCA_039937055.1 Ktedonobacteraceae bacterium
CAACCCCAGAAGCTCGTCGCCTGTTTCCACGACCACGCGCCCCGAGGAGCAGGCCCGCAAGGTCACCAGATCCGCCTCCAGATGCAGGCGAAAGACCTCGCGCGCCGTCAGAAAGTGAGCGGATAGCTCGGCCGGACTCAACTGCTGCACCTGATTGAGCTTCGGGGAGGACTCACCATTCGAGACCAGCAGGCCGGAGGCGAGCGGGTCGCTACTATTCCCCTCAAGTCCGAATAAGCCATGGCAGGCCAGGTGAATCACATCCTGTCCTGCAACTGCCTGCTGGAGCGCTGCTTTACTGGCCGGATGGTCGCTTCCCGTCGCGCGCGTTCCTACGAGAGCAGTGACGGATGCGTGGGCATCACGTGCCTGAAACAGGGTTGCCAGTGTATTGCCATCGGCTTCGAACACCCGCGGATCCTCGTCTTCGTTCGCCGCCACCGCTACGATCAAACAACGTTCTGGCTCATACTTCCGCTCTGTCCCTGTCCGGCGCCTGCGATTCTTCGAGTAACAGTAGCGAAGCACACTGGCACTGGGGACAGTGCAGATACCAAAGTGCTCGATCAGGTACTCGTCTTCCGACCAGCGCAGAGCCGCAAAGGGTAAGGAGTGTAGCGGGCCATGGGGCACGAAGCACAGCAGTTCGCAATCAACGAGTTGTGCCTTAAGTTGAGCAGGAAGTAGTTGGTCAGAGAAGCGCTGCCAGTACTTCAGTTCATAGGAAAAAGTGGGTTTCTTGAGGTTGAGTTGCAGCACCGCTTTTGAGCGCCTGCCGGCGTTAACTGACGGAGGAAGTGAAAGAAGGTCTTTGAAGTGGTCATAGGTAGCGCTATCATCCCACCCCGGAGGGAGACCATGAAAATCGAGGATCAGACGCTCGGCGCACTGCAGCAGGTCCGCTTTCGTAATAGCCTGTTCAGGTTTAATAATGAGCGGCTCTGCCTGACCTTTTTTAAGGAGAAAAACGAGTGTGTCAGATGCAGTAGTAAAATACTCGATTAAGGCAACGTTCGCCATAGAGAGTCCCTTCCTCCACACATGCATGTTCCCGAAATTGTAGCGCTTTTCAGCGGAACCCGCTCCGCATGCACACCTGGTTCGTGCTGCACGAGCACTTTTTCAAGAGAAGCATACCATTACGTGTCAATGTATCCTGTCGTTTGCAAGCCCGCAGAGGAGGTCAATGGTCCTGGTGCGGGCTTGTAAAGCGGGCTTGTAAAGCGGGCTTGTAAACGGCGCCCCTACTTGTGGGTGGGCGCTGCGACGGCGGAGAAGCCGCCCCATAGTTGGAGGAAGCGTGTGCGCGGCATGATTTGCATATTCAGGCCCGAAGAATCGGCGAGGTGGACGGAATTACTGGTACCGCCTACGACCACCAGCAGGTGGCCGCCGGCAAATCTCTCTGGGGGGAAGCTGACGATGACGGGTTGACCCTTGTTGCCAATAGCTATCACCTGGTTAAGGGTGAGTTGATGGCCCCAGCTTGTTTTAAAGCCAAATTGGGTCAGAGTGTGCGCAATGCCAACATCTTCCAACAGCCCCATCTGTGGCGTGATCTCACCGAGCCGCGATTCGACGTTGAGGATGTCGATTACACGATAGTGGTGTCCATAGGCGTTGACAACCACGGTCATGGCGGCCGCTGAACAGGCTGAGTAGGCCCAGGTATGGTATTGTTGCGGCGTATCGTACTGCGCGGGATCGAGTTGCGAAATGCGCATTACGTCCTGGGACGCGTGGTAGATCGCGGCTGGACCCTGGTTGCCGGAGTGTGTGACGGGTGCGCTATCAAGCAGGTAGAAAAAGCCATGATGCGGCAACGCGAAATTGAGGCCATAAAAGGCCAGCATGAAAAGCGAGACAACCCCGACGATGATGAATTTGTGGTTCCATGGAAAGGTCTGGCGCGCTGGCTGGCTGGCAACTCCCCCCGAGTTCACAGAGAGGGCCATGGCGCGCTTCGGCGCGAATGGCTGGGCTGTAGTCACGTGGCCCAGGACCACATCTGTGCGCACATTTCGGGTTGTGATGGGAGTGCGAGATCCATGAGGGAGCATGGGTGAGGGAGGGGGTATGCTGGGCTTCGCTGATCTGGCTCGTTGAAATGGTCTGGCTGAAAAGAAGACGCCTGCTAAGATAATTGCTAACGTGATAGCAAGCAACGGGAGCAGGAGCAAAGTCATAATGGGCAACTCCTCAAGATCATGTTCGGCAATGCAACCAGGTTCAAGCCCCTGGCGACCGGGCTCGCGCCTGTTTCAGCAGTTCCTTTGATAGTGTACACGGGAAGTTACCGAAAAGCAAGGTGAAACAAGATGAGTTTTGCCGGATAAGCATGAGGATCGGCTTCTCACGCCCATTCAGCAAAATTCAGCCCGTACGTTGTAGGCAATTACCCCCGCTTTTTGAGCAGCCAGGCGATGATCCCACCCGCAATGGCGCTCATCCCCAGTAGCGCAATTAGCGGCAGCGCCTTGCTGTGTACCGTTTCGATCTGGAGTGCCTGCGCTTCGGGATACTCTGCCAGAGAACGGTCCGCCGGCTCCTTCTGGCTCAGCGCTATGTGCAGCACCTGCGCGAGGTGCAGGGCGCGCCGCCCGGTCGTCTGGGCGATCTGCTCCTGGCAACTGAAGCCGTCGGCGATGATCAGTGTATCGGGGGCGGCGGCGCGCACGGCGGGGAGCAGCACGCGCTCGCCTGCCTTGATGGATACGTCGTAGTGCTCCTTCTCGAAGCCGAAGGAGCCGGCCATACCGCAGCAGCCTGAATCGAGCACCTGGAAATCCAGTCCCAGCCGTGTCAGCACCGCCCGCTCATCGTTCATTTTCATGACGGCCGCGTGATGGCAGTGCGCGTGTACAATGGCCTGGCCCTCAAGCTGTGGGAATTGGTATTCCGGTGCCATCTTTTCGAGAAATTCGCTCAACAGGAAGGATTGCTTGCTGAGGCGTTGGGCATCCAGATCGTTAGGAAAGAGGTTGAGCAGTTCGTCGCGAAAGACGGCCAGGCAGCTTGGCTCCAGGCCGATGATAGGCATGCCCGCGGCGATCTGCGGGCGCAGCGTGTCGAGGACCTGGCGTAGCAAGTGCTCGGCGAGGTCAAGCATGCCAAAATCGTAGAGCGGGCGGCCGCAGCAGAGCGCTTGCTGTGGAACCTCGACGTGATAGCCCAGCGCTTCGAGCACCTCGACGGCGGCCTGCGCGACCTGCGGGTGCAGATAGTTATTGAAGGTGTCCGGCCAGAGCAGCACGCTGGGCGCACCCACGTTACGCGGACCGCGCTGGCGGAACCCCTGCTTGAAGGTCCGGATGGCGAAACGGGGAACGCGGCGCTGGGGAGCAATGCCCATCGCGGCTTTGGCGATAGCGCGCAACACCGGCGCCTGGGTGAAGAAGTTGACCACAGCGGGCGCGAGCGCGGCCAGCCGGGCCCACCAGTAGATCAGGCCCATCGAGTAGGCGGTGACCGGTCGCAGGCGGCCCTGGTAGTAGTGCGAGAGAAACTCGGCTTTGTAGGTCGCCATGTCGACATTCACGGGGCATTCGGCTTTGCAGCTTTTGCAGGCCAGGCAGAGGTCAAGCGCCTCGCGCACATGCTCGTCGCGCCAACCATCCTTGAGGGGATCGCCCTGCAACATTTCGAAGAGCAGGTGAGCACGTCCACGCGTCGAGTGCTGCTCTTCCCTGGTGACCATATAGCTGGGGCACATCGTGCCGGCCTCGGTCTTGCGGCACTTGCCAACGCCGACGCAGCGCAGGGTAGCCATGGCGAAGCTGCCGCGCTCCTCGGGGAACTTGAAATGCGTGTGCGGCTGCGGCGGCTTGTACGACGTGCCCAGGCGCAGGTTTTCATCGAGGCGATAGGGGGTCACCAGCTTGCCGGGATTCATCTTCCATGCAGGGTCCCAGATGGCCTTGAACTCGCGGAAGGCCTCGATCAGCTCGCTGCCGAACATCTTCGGCAGCAGTTCCGCGCGTGCCTGGCCATCGCCGTGCTCTCCTGAGAGCGAGCCGCCATAGCTCACCACGAGGTCCGCGGCCTTCTCCACGAAGGCGCGGTAGGCCTTGATGCCGTTGGTGGTCTGCAAGTCGAAATTGATGCGTGTATGGATGCAGCCCTGGCCGAAGTGGCCGTAGAAGTCGCCCTCGTAGTCATATTTCTCGTAGAGCAGGTGCAGATCACGCAGATACTTGCCCACGGTTTCGGGCGGGACCGCCGCATCTTCCCAGCCTTCCCAGGTAAAGCCGCGCCTGGGCGTAAAGGCCGTGGCTCCCAACGCCGACTCGCGCACGTCCCAGATCTGGCGTGTCTGTCTGGGGTTCTCGAAGAGCTTCATGTGGGGGGCGTTCCTCTGGCTCTTGAGGTGCTCCAGCAGGCGCTGGGCCTGCTCCACGGCCTCCTGCAGTTCCTCGCCGCCAAACTCGACGAGCAGCCAGCCGTTGCCATCCGGCAGCAGGGGCAGGTTCTCGGCGTTCAAGCCTTTCTGCCGGTTGGCGCTGACCAGGAAGGCATCGAAACCCTCAAGAGCAATTGGGCGGTATTCCAGCAGGTCCGGCACGGCATCCCCGGCGATGTAGATGTCGGGATAGCCAAGCACGAGCAGGACGCGCGCGGGTGGGCTGTGAACGAGATGGGTGGTAGCTTCAAGGACGGTGACGCAGGTACTTTCGCTGCCAACCAGCGCGCGCGCCACATGAAAGCCGTTCTCCGGCAGCAGTTGATTGAGGTTGTAGCCTGAAACGCGGCGGGGGATCTGCGGGTAGCGCGCGCGAATCAGGTCGGCATAGGTATCCCGCAGCGCGCGCAGGCGGGCGTAGATCTCGCCGCGCCGCCCTCCGGCCTGAATAATGCCCGCAAGCTCCTCGTCGCTGGTCTGGCCGACGTGCATGCGCAGGCCATCGTAGGTCAGGATCTCCAGAGACTCGATATTGTCGTCGGTCTTGCCCGCCATCAGCGAGTGGGTGCCGCAGGAATTGTTGCCGATCATGCCACCGATGGTGCAGCGATCATGCGTCGCCGGGTCAGGGCCGAAGGTCAGGTGGTGCTGCTCGGCGGCCTGGCGCAGGTCATCAAGCACGATGCCGGGCTGGACGCGCGCCAGCCGCCGCGTGGGGTCCAGTTCGATGATGCCGCGCATATATTTCGACATATCGAGCACGACGGCGACGTTGCAGCACTGCCCGGCCAGGCTCGTGCCGCCGCCACGCGCTAAAATCGGCGCGCCATATTGCCGGCAGGCGGCAATCGTTCGCACCACATCGTCAGCGTCCCTGGGGATGACGACTCCCACCGGCACCTGCCGGTAATTGGAGGCGTCCGTCGCATAGAGAGCGCGGCTGCCAGCATCGAAACGCACCTCGCCGTGAATCTGCGCGCGCAGGTCCGCCGCCAGCGCCTGTGCATCAACAGCGGCGGATCGTCTTCTGCTGGTAGAAATAGCGCTGCCGGGTATGATCTCGCTTCTCATTGATCGCTTTCCTTCCATAGGCTGTTCGTCTCCCGATACCTTTTATCTTTCTTGTATACCATGTGTGCTCTTTGAACGTCAATTATGTGTCTGTTGACGCATTCCCTATCCGCGTAGGGGCCAGGGTCCAGGCCAGCGGCCCCGTTTCCCTACGCGGATAGCGTGATACACTATTGCATACACTGGAAACAATTTAGATAAACGGAGGAAACAGTATGTCTCTTGATCGGGACGTAGATGATATGGATCTGCACTTGCGCCGCCGGCATATCTCGGAGGGGCAGATGCAAAAATTCGAAGGCTACATCGCGGAAATCTTTGACGCCTTTGGCATGGACCTGAACACGGCAAGCACGCGTGAGACGCCGCAGCGTTTCCTGCAGGCGCTGCTCGACTCGACCGAGGGCTACGAGGGCGACCCCAAGCTCATCAAGGTCTTTGACACCGAGTGCCGGGGAGGCGCCGATTGCCGCTTAAGCCAGGTCATTGAAGGTCCTATCCCCTTTTACGCGCTCTGTGAGCATCATGCCCTGCCCTTTTACGGCCAGGCCTACGTGGGCTACATCGCGCATGAGCACATCATCGGCATCTCCAAGCTCACGCGGCTGGTGCGCCTCTTTGCCAGGCGCTTCTCAGTTCAGGAGCGTCTGGGTCAGCAGATAGCCGATGCCTTGAATGCGCAGTTGCAGCCGCACGGTGTCGCCGTCTATCTCTCGGCCCACCATCTCTGCATGGCGATGCGTGGCGTCAAGGAGACGGCCCCCTTGACGCACACCACCTTCTGGCGCGGCGAGTACGAGAACGACCCGGCCCTGCGCGCCGAATTCTTCACGATGTGCGGCGTCTCGTAGAGCGAGGCCAGACGTGGAGAAGTGCGATCACCCGTAGGGGCGCGGTTTACAAGCATCCGTTGATACAAAATCATGATCGAACCGTTCCAGGAAAGCAACGGGGTTACAGCGTATCGCCTGGTATGCCACGTGTAGGGTCACAGGGCGACCGCAAGGGATCGCCCCTACATGTCCGGTTAAGCGAACAGCGCATCAACGTTGGTGTGCTGGTACCCTGTGTCATCGTATACGTTGGTCCATGGGGGGATGGAAATGTAGGGGCGATCCCTTGCGGTCGCCCTGTGACCTTACGTGCGCTCTGGAAGGTGGCGCGATCTCGCCCTATGTTGTATCAACGAATGCGTTGACAAGCCCGCGAAGCGCCACGCGATATTGGCCTGCCAGGCGGGCTTGTCAACCTGTCTGTTACCCACATCTTTAATCGATAGGCTTCAGAGTGCTTCCCAAGCTGGTCGATGCTGAGATAGATTGATATTAGTCAATGCAATTCTCAGTTCGTCGGGTGTCAAGGGGGTTTTGCCTGCTTGAAGAGCAATCCAGCAGCCCTTTAGCAAGACTAACATGGCATCATAGCCCAGCATGATGAATGAATTTGGGCGTGTAAAGTAGTAGGGGGTGCCTTGATGCTTCCTCTGAGGGTCATAGGCGTTAACGTACTCCTGGAAAAACATAGGTTGGCTGTGCGATGGAAACAATCCCCACTCATCGGGGAAAGCTGCTGAGGCAAAGATCAGGCGATCTCAGCGGCACTCACGTTTCGTGCTCTATACTCTCTGCTGGCCCGTATTTTTAGCTCGCTGCCTGCGCGATCCGATTTTGTATCGAGGGCATAGCTTCCGTCACTGATACCGATGTCTTCTCCGTTGATTCTATAGACGCCAATCCCATTCGCTCCGACACTACCCGGTCCTGGAGAGGCGTTGGGCCCGGGAGGTGAGGGGAAGTGAATACGCATCAGGATAGTGGGAACGATGGCCACAAGCAGGACAACCAGAATGAGCAGGCTGGCAAGCAGTAGAAAAGGAGGCAGGCGTCGTCGACTTTGTGGCTGGTTTACCAGTGGGAGGGGAGGAATGGACCCCTTTTTGTTCACTGGCTGTGTAGGCGGCTGAGCTGCGGGTGCCGCTTTCGCCTGGGAAGCCGGTCTACTGTTGATGATCGCCTGACGCATATCCGCAATGGTCTGGAAACGGTTTTGTGGGCTTTGCTCCATGGCCTTGAGGATAATGCGCTCGGTCGACTCAGCGATGCGAGGGTTGATCTGGCGTGGACGCTGAAACGCCTGTGGGTGGATAAACCGTGAGGGGGCATCGGGCGGGACGGTAGCGGTTAAAAGATCATATAACGTGGCTCCCAGAGCATAGATGTCGGTGCGGGCATCGCTTTGGCCCTGACCATACTGTTCCATTGGCGCATAGCCGCGAGACCCCAGAGCGTTTGTATCCTTGTGCGATGCCAGCTTGAAGATGCGCGCAATGCCGAAATCGATGAGCTTGATCTGGCCAACGTGCGTGAGCATGACATTGACAGGCTTCAGGTCGCGGAAAATGATCGCTTGAGGGCGCGTGTGCAGGTAATGCAACACATCACAGAGTTGCAACGCCCACTCCATTACTACGTGTTCGTCGAGAGGGCCACCCGTGTCCTCCTGCAATTTCGCCAGGGTTTTTCCCTGCACGAACTCCATCACGAGGTAGGCCTTATCGCTCTCTTCAAAGAAGTCGCTGACGTGAGGAAGGTTGGGATGGCTGAGTTCTACCAGCAGGTCAGCTTCGTGGCGAAAATCCTGAAGAGCTTTGAGGCGTTCAGGGATGCTCAAGCCCGCATCGCCCATTTCTTTGATGGCGACGACGCGACGCGATTGGAAGCGTTCGTCCAGAGCCTCGTAGACAGCGCCAAAGCCGCCCTTGCCTACTAACTGGATAATGCGATAGCGCCTGCCAACTACCTCACCATTATGGAGCATGCCTGTTATACGGGGTGAACCATGGAGCAGGGAATAGCCACAATGAGCACAGAATGGCTCACCCGGAGCATTGGACGTGCCACAATTTCCACAGAGGTTGTGTGGTTGTGATGCTATTTGTCCCAAAGCTTTTTTAAGGTCATACTATGATCGATAAGGAAGAAGAGAGCTAGTATAATCATAGCGCGACCATACTCCTTTAAGAAGTCTTAATAGAGAGATATAATAAGGCTATTCTATCAAATAAAGCATAGAATAGGCTACATTATGCGAAAGTTAAAATTTTGTTAACTGT
>JBDTHH010000719.1:0-4724 GCA_039937055.1 Ktedonobacteraceae bacterium
AAGGGCCTGCTCCACGGATGCGGCAAGCTGGATCCCTACGCGGACGGGGAAGCGCCTTATGAGAAGCCCTGTGTAGAATATCTGCATGCCTTGCCCCCAGCATGCTCAGTCTCATATAATAAAGGGAACAACAGACGTATTTACCAGAGGAATGCAGCTAGCACCGGCACACCCTACTCCTCGCAATTTATGACCTGCCGAGTCGCCGGCTGTGCTTGTAATTTCCACACTAGAGTTAACTAGAGGATACGTGAATGACGACTTACAAAGATGTATTTAACGCACGCGCCACGCTGAATGGCAGCTATGGCACGGTTACCTTCTACCGCCTGGCGGCCCTGGCCGAACGCGGCGTGCAGGGGCTTGAGCGCCTACCTTTCACCGTCAAGATTCTGCTGGAGAACATGCTGCGGCACCTGGATGGCGAGATTATCACCGAAGAGACCGCCCTGGCCCTGGCGCGCTGGACTCCGGGTCACGCGGCACAGAGCGAGGGCGAATATCCCTTCTTGCCCGCCCGCGTCCTGCTCCAGGACTTCACAGGCGTGCCAGCCGTCGCAGACCTGGCCGCTATGCGCTCCGCCGTTGCCCGCGTGGGCGGCGACCCGCAGAAGATCAATCCGCTGGTACCCGCCGACCTGGTGATTGACCACTCCGTGCAGGTGGATCTGTTCGGCTCAACGCTGGCCTTTGCGCGCAACGTTGAGCGCGAGTACGAGCGCAACTCCGAGCGCTACGCGCTGCTCCGCTGGGCACAGCAGGCCTTCAACAATTTCCGCGTCGTCCCGCCTGGCACCGGCATCGTCCACCAGGTAAACCTGGAGTTTCTGGCATCTGTGGTGATGACCAAAGAGGAGCAGGGTACGACGGTGGCCTTCCCCGATACCCTCATCGGCACCGACTCGCATACCACGATGGTGAATGGCCTGGGCGTCCTCGGCTGGGGAGCCGGCGGCATCGAGGCCGAGGCGGTCTTGCTGGGCCAGCCGCTCTACCTGCTCACACCGCAGTTCATCGGCGTGCGCATCACTGGCGCGCTGCCCGAAGGCTCGACCGCCACCGATCTGGTGCTGACCGTGACGCAGATGCTGCGCAAGCACGGCGTCGTGGGCAAGTTCGTCGAGTTCACCGGGCCCGGTCTCAGCTTTCTGACGCTGGCGGACCGCGCTACCATCTCGAATATGTCCCCTGAGTTCGGTGCCACCTCGACGCTCTTCCCGGTCGATGCTGAGACCCTGCGCTACCTGCGCGGCACCGGGCGCGACGCGAAATTGGTCGAACTGGTTGAGCACTACATGCAGGCCCAGGGCCTGTTCCGCACGGACGAGTCGCCCGAACCGGCCTTTGACGAACTGCTCGAACTCGATCTCGCCAGCATCGTACCCAGCCTGGCTGGACCGCGCCGGCCCCAGGATCGCGTGGCTATGCAGAATCTGGGCCAGGTGTTCCGCGAGGCCTACGCGGACCGCTTCGAGGCGCTACGCAAAAACGCAACGACAGAGAACGCCCTGCTGCGCCTGAGCAACGAGGGCGGCAAGGCAAACCCCGATCCCGTTGCGCAAACCGAAGACGAGGCCAAAGCACTCACTAAGAATGGCCACGGCAAGGAGAGCACGCACACCAACGGCCACCTGCACGACGTAGTGGTGACCATGGGCGAGACGCAGAGCCACATGACCGATGGCTCCGTGGCGATCGCGGCGATCACAAGCTGCACCAATACCTCTAACCCCTCGGTGATGATCGCCGCCGGCCTGCTGGCACGCAATGCCGTCGAGCGCGGCCTCTCCGTCAAGCCGACGGTGAAAACCAGCCTGGCCCCCGGCTCGCGCGCCGTCATCGATTACCTGAAGAACGCGGAACTGCTCTCCTACCTGGAGGCCCTGCGCTTCCATCTTGTGGGCTATGGCTGCACAACCTGTATTGCTGAGGGAACGCCGGTGCTGCTTGCCAATGGCACCACGCGCCGCATTGAGCAGATGCCTGGCGCTGGCGGAGCGAGGCTATTTGCTCCTACAGCGGCCGGCAGGTTGAGTACAGCAATACAGGCCGAAATGATGGTTCAGGGAGAGCGCGAGTGCGTCTTGCTCGTTCTGCAAGATGGGCGCACATTGACCTGCACCCCTGACCATGAAATCCTGTGCGCTGATGGCCGCTGGGTGCGCGCCGACCAGCTCGCACTCAATCAGGATCGCGTCGTGGTTGGCCCTGAGGCACCATTGGATGAGCCTGGTGATGACGAAGCTGGCTACGCGCTGCACGTGGGCAGCCTGACGTTTACAATGGATACAGCGCATGAACGTCTACGCACACTGGCGTTCGCGCGCCTACTCGGCCACCTGCTGAGCGATGGCTCAATCAGCCTCCTGGGACAGGGTCGGATGAACGTTGGGCAGGCGATGGATCGTCAGGCGGTTCTCGACGATGTCGAACTGCTTACCGGTTATCGTCCTGCGGCCACGCGCTACGACCCCAGGAAGTGGAGCATTGTGCTGCCGAAGCTGCTCACGGACGCCATCAGAACATTGCCTGGAGTGCGCACCGGGCGGCGTATTCAGCAGGCACCAACGTTCCCGGCATTCGTGATGGCTGAAAATTGCCCGATCGCAGTAGTGCGCGAGTTTCTGGGCGGACTCTTCGGGGCGGACGGTCATGCACCTGTCTTGCATCGTTGGGGCGAGCGCGAGAATGAGGCAACGCTTGAGCCGCCGGCTTATTCTCAAAGCAGCATGCCAGAGCATGTAGAGGCTCTGAAGCAGCGTATGGAGGACCTGATCCATCTGCTGACACGCTGTGGCGTAAAAACGCAAGGCACCAAAATTTACGCGTATCCTATGCGCCGCGCAACTTCCTCGTACCAGCAAGCGCAAGACGGCATTCCTCGCGTGGAGGTTCGCTTAGAGCTTCCAGACGGCCTCTCGTTCGTGGAGCGTGTGGGCTATCGTTATTGTACTGACAAGGCATTGCGAGCCAGCGCCGCGGCGGTATACTGGCGTCTGGTGGACCAGATTCACCAGCAACGCCTCTGGATGGCAGATCGTCTGCAAGCGTTGCACCAGGAAGAACGTGAGTTATCGTTCTCACAAGCGCGCAAGGTAGCGGCGACGGCTCTGATGGAGCGCGAGCCAGTGGTCTTCCCTCACTACTCACTATTGGAGGGGCACGACCGCTTTTCGCGGCTGCCACAACCGACGCGCAAGTTCCAGCCACTACATAGAAATGCTTGCGACTTTCCATCGCCTGTCGAACTCTTCAGCCAGATCGGCGCGCGCGAGTGGTTCGCTCCGTTGCGCTCACGTGCGCAGGCAGAAACTGCGAAACGTTACTGCGTCGAGAAGGATGCATGCACACTGCCGACCCTCGCGCTCCAGGTGGTGGACCGGCGGCCAGCAGGCAGGAGAGCGGTGTTTGATCTAGCAGTGAATGATCTCCATGCCTTCGTAGCAGGCACGGTAGCGGTCCACAATTGCATCGGCAACAGCGGCCCCCTGTCGGAGCCGGTGGCCGAAGCCGTGCAGGACAACGATCTCGTGGTGGCCGCCGTCCTCAGCGGCAACCGCAACTTCGAGGGGCGCATCCACCCGCAGGTGCGCGCGAGCTTCCTGGCATCGCCGCCGCTGGTGGTGGCCTACGCGCTGGCCGGCACCGTCGATATCGATCTGACCACTGACCCCGTGGGTACCGACATCAACGGCGAGAAGGTCTACCTGCGCGACATCTGGCCCTCACAGGAAGAGGTGCGCGATGTCGTGGCCAGCGCGATCACGCCCGAAATCTTCGAGAGGAACTACGCCCACGTCTTCGATGGTGACGAGCACTGGCGCGCGTTGACGAACTCCAGCAGCGCGCTCTTCGAGTGGGACCCCAACTCGACCTATATCCAGGAGCCACCGTTCTTCAAAGACATGCCTCTGGAGCCGGAGCCGGGTAAGGATATTCACGGCGCGCGTGTACTGGCTGTGCTCGATGACTCCATCACGACAGACCACATCTCGCCGGCCGGGAACTTCGCCGCCAACAGTCCCGCCGGGCAATACCTGGTCGAGCATGGCGTCGAGCGACGCGACTTCAATACCTATGGCGCGCGGCGCGGCAATCACGAAGTAATGGTACGCGGCACCTTCGGCAATATTCGCCTGCACAACCACCTGGCGGGCGATAAAGAGGGCTACTACACGATGCACCTCCCCGATGGCGAGGTCACGACGATCTACGATGCCTCGATGCGCTACCAGGAGGAGGGCGTGCCGCTGCTGGTGATCGCCGGTCGCGAGTACGGCTCTGGCAGCTCGCGTGACTGGGCCGCCAAAGGCCCGCTGCTGCTGGGCGTGCGCGCGGTGATCGCCGAGAGCTTCGAGCGCATCCATCGCAGCAACCTGGTGGGCATGGGCATCCTGCCGCTACAGTTCCACCAGGGCGAGAACAAAGAGTCGCTCAAGCTCACAGGCCACGAAGTGTACGACATCGAGGGCATCGCGCAGGGCCTGAAGCCACGCCAGGAGGTCACAGTGAAGGGCACTCGCGAAGATGGTTCCACCTTCACCTTCCAGACCACCGCCCGCCTGGACAGCCCCATCGATGTGACCTACTACGACAACGGCGGCATCCTACAGACCGTGCTGCGCAGGTTGGCGAAGGAGTAAGCAGCGTTCGTTCACAATAAACGCTGCATACATTCTGAGGAGTAGTGCGGCAGGGGGATGCGGACAGTGCCCGTATCCCCC
>JBDTHH010000720.1:0-4248 GCA_039937055.1 Ktedonobacteraceae bacterium
CCAGACGCTCAAGGTGAAGGCTAACGCGAACGCCGATGGCAGCTTCACGGCCACGGAATTGAAGCCCACGGATAACGGCGACACCCAGGATCAGAGCCAGGTGGATTACCAGGGCGTCACGACCAGCGCGGTCGGCTCCGACAACCACCTGCACTTCAAGGTTGGCAACAAGAGCTTCGACTTCGTGATCACGCCTGGCACGACAAAACTGAGCGACTTCAACAACAACGCGCAGTCCATCGGGAATAACCAGGCCATCAAAGTGTCGGCCCAGTTCCAGGGCGCCACGGCCACAGTGCTCAAGGTCGAGAACGCGAGCGCGAATCATTAGACACTGTATCGGGGTATCCGTAGGGGCGCCGTTTACAAGCCCGCGCATGCCAGACGTGATCATGATCGCGTCTGGCATGCGCAGGCTTGTAAACGGCACCCCTACGGATACCCCGATACAGCGTCTACTGATTCGCGCTCGCGTTCTCGATCTTGAGCACTGTGGCCGTGGTGCCCTGGAACTGGGCCGACACTTTGATGACTTGGTTATTGCTGATGGACTGCGCGTTGTTGTTGAAGTCGCTCAGTTTTGTCGTGCCGGGCGTGATGACGAAGTCGAAGCTCTTGTTACCAACTTTGAAGTGCAGGTGGTTGTCGGAGCCGACCGCGCTGGTCGTGACGCCCTGGTAATCCACCTTGCTCTGATCCTGGGTGTCGCCGTTATCCGTGGGCTTCAATTCCGTGGCCGTGAAGCTGCCATCGGCGTTCGCGTTAGCCTTCACCTTGAGCGTCTGGTTGGCGGTCGGATGGCCACCATTGAAGGTCGAGAGATCGGTCTGCCCATTGACAATGTTCATCGAGAGCGCCTGCCCATCGGGCATGCTCACCACGATACTGCTGGCGCTGACGCTCTGCACCTTGCCGGTGAACGCGATATTACCCTGGCTGGCCGGCTCGTTTGGATTGCTCGTCCCAGCCGGTTCAGCCGTTCCCACCCCAGGCGTAGCGTTATCGTTCTGGGTCGGGTTTGAGCCGGTGTTCAGAGAGTATGTGCCATCGCTGTTCTGAGTGACCTGGAAGCTATATTGCTTGTTTTGCTGCGCCTGGAGCGCCCTGATCTGCGCGTCGCTGAGGCCACTGACGGTGTAATTGCTGCCACCGACGTTGACCGTTACGCTATGATGTGCGGCATCGACCGAGGTGATCGAGCCAGTGATAGTGGTAGTGCCGCCGGTGGTGGCCACACCTTCACAGGCTGAAAACACGACCATTAACATAATTCCGACGAGACATACAGCGAGCCCTGAAAGGCGACGAAGTAATTGTTTTTGCATTGAACCTCTCCTTTATCCTTCTGACAACACATTTTTTCTTGTGATTATACACCGGTCATATCAAACTCTCGTGTTAGTACGACTATACACTACTTTTTTCGCATGTACTATGCGCCAGGGCACAGTCGCACTGTGAAATAAACCACGATGTGTATGTTATAATGCGAACGTAGAAAGGAGCAACTGTGCCATGCCAGGGATTACTTTGAGCGGTATCTATCCTCCCCTTCCAACATTCTTTGATGACAGCGAGCGCCTGGACCTTGAGACCTTTCAGCGGCACGTACGACGCCTGGCGGACAGCGGCATCGCAGGCTATGTCGTGATGGGCTCTAACGGCGAGGCGGTCCACCTGACAGGCGAGGAGCGTGTGCAGGTCATCGAGGCTTGCAGGAGCGTTGTTGAGAGCCTGCGCCCGGCGGAGACAACGGCCGGCGCGCCAGCCTCCTGGCCCATGCAGATCCTCGCTGGCTGCGGCGAGCAGTCGACGCAGGCGACCATCGCCAACTGCCAGCAGGCGGCGCGCGCCGGAGCCGACGCGGCCCTGGTACTGCCTCCTTTCTATTTCAGGGGTCGTATGGACAGCCAGGCCCTACTGGCCCACTACTGTGCGGTTGCCGATGCCAGCCCCCTGCCCGTCGTGATCTACAATATGCCCGCTAACACCGCTGGCCTGGACCTGGACACCGCCACGATCTGCCGGCTGGCCGAGCACCCTAACATTATCGGTCTGAAGGACAGCGCGGGCAATATGGCGAAACTGGCCCAGGTCGTTGGCCGTGTGGACGCGCGCTTCCGAGTGATGGCTGGGAGTGCCGGCTACCTGCTGCCGGCGCTGGCGGTGGGCGCCGTGGGAGCAGTCGCCGCCCTTGCCAATATCTTTCCGCGCGAGGTATGCCGTGTCCAGGAACACTTTCTGGCGGGACACTGGGAGGAGGCGCGGCTCTTGCAGGCACGCCTGGTAGCCGCCAATAGCGCGGTCACCTCAATCTATGGTGTGCCGGGTCTCAAGGCCGCGCTTGATCTCACCGTTGGCTATGGTGGCAGGCCACGTATGCCGCTGCTGCCATTATCAACGCAGGAACGTACTGCGCTGGCTGAAATTATCCAGAGTGTCTCCTCGCGTGCTGAGTAATGCAGATAACGCAGCGTAGCGTGCTTTCAGAGATAGGATAGGGGAGGTCACGAATGGCTCTCGATGTAGAGTTTTATCGCCGGACGATCTATCTGCCTGACGTGGGCAAGGGGCGGCGGCTGCGCCGTATCAGTGCCATCGACATCTTTCCCGAGGGGGCCACCCACACACTGGTTTTCGTTCACGGCTATGGTGGGAACGCGCTACAGTGGATCAACCAGTTGCGCTTCTTTGGCCAGACGATGCGCGTCATCGCGCCCGACCTGCGCGGGCATGGCCTGAGCGATGACCCCGCGTCTGTTCCCTATACGATGGCTGGCCTGGTTGATGACCTGGAGGTGGTGCTGGACGCGTTACAGGTGCAGCGACCGTTTTATCTCGTGGCGCATTCTTTTGGCGGCGCTCTCTCCACTGAGTACGCTCTGCGTTCGGGCAACAGCGATAATGTGCAGGGACTTGTCTTCATTGCCGTGCCGGCGCGCTTTATTCTGCGTGTCTGGCTGCAACGCGTGCTGCTGGTTCCTGATCCGATCTTCACCACGCTGGCGAAGAGGCTGAAGATCGCGCTCTTCGCTCCGCAGCACACGCTCAAGCGCCTGCATGATGACGTGATGGCTCCCTGGCCAGGAGACGAGCGCTTGCCACAACTGCACATTCCTACGCTCATCGTGCAGGGTCAGCGCGACATCGTCTTTCATCGCCAGCACTATGAGGATGTGCCACGCCTGGTGCCGCATGCGCACAAGGTGATCATCTCGGTCTCCGCTCATCTCGTGCAATTGGAGCGCCCGGATGCCGTAAATCGCGCGTTGCGGCGCTTTATCGAACCCGCGCCGCCTCAGAATGGCCAGCTTGCGAATCCCGAACAGCGGGCCGCCGCGGCCAATCGTATGACCTTGCACATCACGCGCCTCGTCGAAATGCCCTGGCTCCAGCACTACGATGACGAGGTGCCGGAACGGCTTCCTCTGTCTTCACAACTGCTGCATGAAATGCTCAGCAACGCGGCCCGCGAGTTCCCTGACCGCCCGGCGATCATCTTTTTTGGGCAAAAGATACGCTACTACGAACTGGACCGGCTGTGCAATCGTTTCGCGCATGTTTTGCGCCAACTCGATGTCAGGACCGGCGACCGCGTTGCTATTGTGCTGCCTAACATTCCGCAGTGCGTGATCGCCTTTTATGGGGCGTTGAGAGCGGGCGCCGTCGTCGTCCTGGGCAGCCCACTCTCAACAGAAGCAGAGATCGGCTACCAGTTGCGCGATTCGGGCGCCAGTGTCCTGCTCACGCTGGTTGCATACCGGCCGCTGGTTGAGCGTATCAGCGCCGGCACGAGCATCCAGCAGGTCATCTATACCGATGTGCGCGAGTATCTCCCCTTGCGCCAGCGCGTCTTGCTTGCCAGCCTGATTGAGGGGAGTGAACTCCCTGTTCCCGCCGTCGCTGGGACCATGCAAGGTGCAAATGGTGCTGGTGGAGCAAAGACCGGTGGGGTAGTCCCTGCGAGGCCTGCTGTGGCTGCGCGCGCCTCTCACAAGGTCTATTCCCTGCAGAAATTGCTGCGCGAGCAGCCGGCCACTCCTCTTGAGAGTGGCACGACAGCGAGCGACCTGGCATTGATCCAGTATACGGGCGGCACAACGGATACCCCCAAGGGCGTCATGCTTTCACACAGCAACCTGGTGGTGAACGCGGCCCAGGTGCGCCACTGGCTCTCCGGTGCGCGGCGCGGGCGGGAAGTGATCCTGGGCCTGCTGCCGCTCTCGCACTCGTATGGCGTCACTGGCT
>JBDTHH010000721.1:0-7157 GCA_039937055.1 Ktedonobacteraceae bacterium
GAAATAGGTTTTCTCTATAAAGTGGATGTTCGGATTACTCGCAATAGATGATGGAGGCTCGCGCTATGGCTGCTGCCCCTTCCGCTCCTCTCAGGGTCTTCATCTGCTATATCGATGATGATGATAGGTATCGCCGGCTCCTGCGCACTCACCTGGCCCTGCTGGCGCGCAAGGGGCTGATTGAGCTATGGGATCGGACGGATATCACGCCAGGCACTGATGCACTGCGGGCTGTCGAGCGGGCCATCGAGGCGAGCAATGTCGCGATTGTGCTGGTCAGCGCGAATTTCCTGGTTTCGAAGGTCGCTGATGATGAACTTCCACGCCTGCTCGCGGCTAAAGAGGCGCGGGGCCTCTCCATCTGGCCCGTGCTTGTCAATCGCTGCGGCTTTGAACTCTCGCCGCTGGCCCCCTTTTATCCTGTAAACGACCGCGATAAGCCTATCAACACGCTGACCGAGAGCCAGCAAGATGAGATCTGGGAGAAGGTGGCTGCGCAGGTCTCGGAACTAGCACAGGCGCGGCGCCACGAGCGTGAGAAGGCCGCCCCACCTGTCGCGCATGAGCGGGCCGCAGTTCCAGAGACGCCACCTGTCGCGGAGGCACCTGATCCTGTCGACCTGCTTCCCCTGTACCGCGAGAAGGTGCGCACGGACCCGCGCGTCGCCTATGTGCAGATCTTGAGCATGACGCAGCCGCTGGATGTGGCGAACGTGTATGTCCAGGTGCGCCTCCACCAGGAGAGCGGCGCGGCCCACGAGTTCGCCGGTATGCTCAAGGAGGCAACAGGCGAGCGCGATCCCAATAGCCTGCTCAGGACGCAGCAACGGCGCGTTGAGAGCCGCGCCAGCGCCGCCGTCGATCCCGCAGAAGCCGTCAACACCTACAGGCGCTGCGTGATCGTGGGCGATCCTGGGGCCGGCAAGACCACACTGCTCAAATACCTGGCCCTCAAGGCCGTGAATGGTCAGCTTCCTGATCTACCGACCCTGCCGATCCATATCGAGTTGAACGCCTTCGCCGGCTCCGGCCAGGCCGACCTGCTCGCGTTCGCCGCCGCTACCTGGGAGGAGCGCTATGGCTTCCCCAAGGCGCAGGCCCACAGTTTCATGGAGCAGCACCTGAACGCGGGCGGTGCCATGCTGCTGCTCGACGCCCTTGACGAGACGGTGATCGGCACAACTGTTGAGGAGGCCGAGGCGTCCTACAGGCGCGTGTCCTCCGCCATCCTCGCAGCCGCCACCCGCTATCCTCGCGCCCCCGTGGTCGTCACGGCGCGCAAGGCCGGCTACTACCAGCGGCCGCGCCTGGCGGGCTTCACCGAACTGGAGACGCTGGAATTCCGGCCGCAGGATATCTGGCAATTCATCGAGAAGTGGTTCGAGCAGCACACGACGCGCAGGCAGACCAGCGCCGCCGACCTCAACGAGCGCCTGCAACGCCAGCCGCGTATGCTCTCCCTGGCAGCCAACCCGCTGCTGCTCTCGCTGATCGTGATCGTGTACGAGGATTTCCAGGCCCTGCCGGATAGCCCCGCGCACCTCTACACTCGGTGCATGGAGACGCTGCTGGGGAAATGGGACTCCGGCCGCGATGTCACGCGCAACCGCCAGTTCAGCCCGGACCACAAGCGCCAGTTGCTCGAAGAGGTAGCCTGGCATTTCCACAACCAGCGGCTACGCTACTTCCCGGCCGAGGAACTGCTGGCGCTCATCGCCGGCTTCCTGGCCGCGCTGGGTATACCCGAAAGCCAGAACGCTGCGATCTTACGCGAGATTAGCCAGGAGAGCGGCCTGCTCAAGGAACAGGCGCAGGGCTGGTACGGCTTCCTGCACCTCACCTTGCAGGAATACTTTACCGCGCGCTACGCTATGCAGCAGGCCCAGGCCGAGGTATTCGAGACGCTGCTGAAGCGCCTGAACGATCCCTGGTGGGAGGAGGTTCTCCTGCTCTACGCCGGCAGCCTGCGCGATGCCAGCCCCCTGCTGAACCACCTCGTGGGCCAGGACACAGCCGCCACCCAGGACGATATCTTCGCCAGCCAGCTCATCATGGCCGGCCACTGCCTCGCCGCCCACATCAGCGTCAGGCAACCCGGCCTGCGCCAGCACATCATCGACAGCCTCTTCCAGGTATTGACCGCCACTCCCTACACCCTCAACCGCCAACGCGCCGCCGAAACCCTGGCCGCCATCGGCGGCGGCGACGTGAATACACGCCTGCTGCAATTGGTTTACAGCGACAAGGAGTCTAGGCAACAGCGTAAGATAGTCATCAAGGCGCTTGGGAACTCTGGGGAGCGCGCAGTGGCGAAAGATCTGCTCAGTCTCTTTAAAAATAGTCAACACAATTTTTGGATAATTGAGCTTCAAGATGCTATAGGCAGGCTAGCAGATCATTCGATCACCTCTGAGTTGCTGGATCTCCTTTCAGATAAGCAGAATAGTGCTAGTATACGCATGGGTGCTGCCTACATCTTACATATTATAGATGATCGCTCACTTGCTTCCTCTCTCCTTACCTTGCTTGACGATGAGCAGGATGATCCATATGTGCTTGCTAATATTGCGATAGCTCTGGAGACATGTGGAGATCGTTCGTTTGTACCCGCGCTTGTAGACAAGCTGACTAATCACAAGGCGCCACCTGCGGTGAGCCAGTATATAGCTATGTCCCTGGGCAAGCTTGGTGATCATACCACGGCACGCGACCTGTTACCGTTGCTCTTTGATACTGCCTTAGATTCAGGTACACATGTTAGTCTGACTTCTACCATTTTAAGCCTGAATGATACAGTTCTGGAAGGCGATCTGTTGCAGTTGCTCTCTAATGCCGACATAATCGAATATGTACGTATGCAGATTGCTATAGGACTGGCTCTCCGTGGTAATCAAGCTATTGTATCTGGCTTGCGGCAACTGCATGCCGATACACGCGTAGAAGCCTCTGTGCATCTTGCCATTGCGGTTGCTCTCAGCATGCTAGGTGATCGTTCACACGATACCGAATTGCTGCATGCGCTTGCCCATTCCGAGTTTCCTGAGCCTTTTGTGCGCTATGACGCAATTTCCAGCCTCGCGCAACATACCGATGGAGTGACGCTCTTACGTATGCTCGCCAGTCCAGAGACAGATCTTACGATACGCCGCATAATTGCCAATGCTTTAGCCAAATCAGGCAAGACAGCGCTTGTCCCCGCTCTCCGGCAAATGCTTCTGAACGAAACCATGCATGCGGACATACGCAAAAAGATTGCGGAGGCTATCGCGGAACTTGCAGATGACGAAGAGACTGTGCGCGCCCTCGTGCCGCTGCTGCGCGTCCACTACCTGGAAGACACCATCCACAGCGCGCTATGGCCCGTCAGCCGACGCGCTGGCCTGCGCCTGTTGTGGGTCGGCAGCCGCGGGCATGTTACGAAGAATGTGAGCGTGGAGAAGGTATGAATAGAGCGGGTCTTTGTCTCATCCGTTATATATGGTATAGACCGTTATTTAGCGTCAACTAGAAAGCTGATGGTGCCTTTATGCTGCCAGAAGAATATGATCTCGAACAGAAAGATATCCTGGAACTCTCCAATCGCGATTACCTGGCGGGCTTCTTTTTGAAGCTGGGCTACGATATCTCTGTGCGCCATGAGCAGACGACGACGGCGCTGGGCATCAATGATGGCTATCTCCGGCAGCAGATCAGGCATATCGAGCAGCTTGCACGCTTTCGTGATGACTTTGGGCTGGAGTTGCGCGTCTACCTGGTTGAGCTTTCTTCTGTGACCAGCGCGGCGGCTCAGGCGCTGGTGCGCCACTTCAGGGACCGCGAGGGCGATTATGTGTTTGTGCTGGTGAAGCAGCATGATTACCAGGAAATCGATTTTGTGTTTCTGGATCGCTTCCATGAAGATGCTACCATGAAGGCCGGACAACTCTCGCTTGGGTTAGCAGATAAGGATGGGCTGCCTGTCGGAGCGTCCTATAAAGCTGGGGGTGGTCAGGCGCGACCGCGGGTGCTGTCGGTAGCGCGCACGCGGGCCAGCCGGGTGGCGTTGCGGGTGCTGCGGCGCTTCAGCATTACCGAGGGGGATGTGCTGGCGCAGGTTGAGGTCATACGAGGGGGCTATGCGGTAGCGGAGTGGAGCGAGGAGTTTTTCAATAACCGCGCGCTCTTCTCGGATTATTTTCTCAGCGAACTCCTGCCAGATCTCGGGGAGTGGCGCGAGGAGTCGCTGGACCGCAAGTCGTGGCGCGCGCTGTATGATGACCCCCGCCGCGAACTGCTCGGCAAGCCGGTCGCCGAGTTGCGCGAGCGCCTGCTGCTGCCAGCCTTTGGCCTGCTTGGCTTCGTAGCCAGCGCGCTCGATAGACATAAGGGGCAAGACGGCGGGGAGGAGAGGGAGCGGCAGGCGGACTTTATCCTCGCCAGCCAGGAGAGTCCCGGCACGCCTCTGGCCCTCTGTCTGAGCTATCCCTGGGGGCGCAACCTGGATAGCCAGGTGGGCGAGGACCACGATCCCCTGACGTGGCGCGAGAATCCTGGCGCCGTGGTGGTGACGCTGCTGGACCAGGGCAGCGCCGATTGGGCTATTGTGACCAATGGCAAGATCTGGCGCCTGTATTCGGCAAAGGCCCACAGCCGCGCTACGAACTACTATGAGATCGACCTGGAAGAGACGCTGGCGATCCCCAATCGCGAGGCGGCGGATGCTAACACGGCCTTCCGTTACTTCTGGCTGTTCTTCCGCGCCTCCGCCTATGTCGCCGAAGAGCAGGAGATCGAAGGTGGGGAGACGCGCCGCCTCTGCTTCCTGGATGACCTGGTGCGCCTCAGCGAGCTGTTTGCCCACGCGTTGGGCGAGCAACTCAAGGAGCGCGTCTTCGATGATATCTTCCCGCATTTCGCGCAGGGCTTTGTGCAGTATGCGCGCGCACGGCGTTCCGTAGAGGATGTGGAGGGCCGTGAGAATGGTGTTGAAGAAGAGATCAGCGATACGCGGCTGGAGGAGTTTTTTAACGGGACACTGGCCTTTCTGTATCGCCTGCTTTTCTTGCTGTATGCCGAGAGTCGCGACCTGCTGCCTGTGCGCGAGCAGCATGGCTACTACGCGGTCAGCTTGCAGGCGTTGAAGACGCAGATCGCTGAGCGGGCGCGCACTATCAAGGACGAGGCGCCAGATAGGATCAGGGGCGCGTACTCCACACACAGCACCGCGCTGTATGACCAGTTGCAGACGCTCTTCCGCGCGGTGGACAAAGGCAGCCCGGAGTTGAACGTGCCGATCTACAATGGCGGCCTCTTCATGACGGAACCGCTGGCGGACGACGATGCGCCCGAAGCCAGGGTGGCGCGTTTCCTGGCCACGCACAAGATCCCCGACCAGTACCTGGCCCTGGGCCTCGATCGGATGGCGCGCGACCTCGACGAGAAGCGCAAGGAGTTGACGCAGATCGACTACAAGAGCCTGGGCGTGCGCCACCTGGGCAGCATCTACGAGGGGCTGCTGGAGTTCCGGCTGCGCCTGGCCACGCGCAAGATGGTGGTGGTCAAGGGCAAGAAGACCGAGGAGATCATCCCGCTCAGCGAGGCCAGCGAGACCAAACGCGTGATCCTGCGGCGCGGCCGGGGCAAGGATGACCCCTATCGCGGCTACGATGTGGGCGAGGTGTATCTGGAGAACGACCGCCGCGAGCGCAAGGCCACCGGCAGCTACTACACCCCCGATTATATCGTGAAGTACATCGTGGCGCAGACCGTCGGCCCCGTGCTCGATGAGAAGTTTGAGGCCCTGCGCCCGCAGTTCGCGCGCGCGGAACTGACGCTCAGGACGATGCAGAGCCGGCAGCGGGCGCTCAGCCAGCAGAGGAGCGCCTCGACGCAGGCACCGGAGACGGAGGCCTACAATGTGCATAAGGACCTCAATAGCGCCTTCTTCGCTATCAAGGTGCTCGACCCGGCCATGGGCAGCGGCCACTTCCTGGTGGAGGCCGTGGACTACATCACCGACCGCATGACCAAGTTCCTGGCCGGCTTCCCCTGGAACCCCGTCGTTGAGGCGCTGGCGGAGACGCGCAAGACCATCCAGCGCGCCATGGAGAGGCAGGAGGTCTCCATCGACCCCGAACGGCTGACCGACATCAACCTGCTGAAGCGCCAGGTCCTGAAGAGCTGCATCTACGGCGTGGATGTCAACCAGATGGCCGTCGAACTGGCGAAGGTCAGCGTCTGGCTCGACAGCTTCACGCTGGGCGCGCCCCTCTCGTTCCTCGATCACCATCTGAAGTGGGGCAACTCGCTGATCGGCGGCGATGTGCAGGAGGCCCAGCAGGCGCTGGCGAAGAGCCTGTGGGGCCATAAGTTCGCGCGCCTCTTCGATGCCGCCAACCTGATGCGCCGCCTGAGCGAGCAGGCCGATAACACCTTCGCCGATGTGGTGCAGTCGCGCGAGATGTTCAGGGACGCCGACCGCGCCATCGCGCCCTTCAAGCAGCTTATGAACGTGTGGATCAGCGAGTATTTCGGCGCGAAGGGCGCGCAGACCACCATCCAGGTCTACGGCGACGATATCATTGAGGGCACCTACGGCAGCCGCGTCAACCAGAAAGACCGCGAGGCCATCACCTTCGCGCAGACCCTGGCCGCGCGCAAGCACTTCTTCCACTGGGAGCTGGAGTTCCCCGAAGTGTTCTGCGACGCCGAAGGCCGCAAGCCCAACGGCGGCTTCGACGCGGTGGTGGGCAATCCTCCCTATGTGCGCCAGGAGGGCCTGGGCGACGACAAACCCGCCTTCAAGGCGATGTACCGGGTCTTCAACAGCATCGCCGACCTGTATACCTACTTCATCGAGCGCGGCCACAAGATGCTCCGCCAGGGCGGCAGGTTCGGCATGATTACGGCCAATAAGTTTATGCGCGCAAATTATGGCGCCGCTCTGCGTGCCTACCTTACCAAAGAAGTGAGGCTGGAACAGCTTGTAGACTTCGGTGAATTACGGGTCTTTGGTGAAGCTGCAACTGACCCCATGATAACCATATCGAGCAAGAACGCTTCCATAAGCCTGATTGAATATGTACAGGTAAAAAGTCTCGACTTTGACATATTAGATGGTGTGGTAGCAGCAAGCCTGGTAAAGTTACCTGAGAGTGCTTTCAGCGGCTCTAATTGGT
>JBDTHH010000722.1:0-9249 GCA_039937055.1 Ktedonobacteraceae bacterium
CTTGCTGGAGATTGTCGATAGAGAAAGTACCCGCGAAGCGTATCAAGGAGGGCCGTATTCGAGCTGACAATAGCTTGACAGGAGTCGAGAGGCGTCATTGTGCCGAGCAGGGCATTGCGACCATCACAGACGAGAAGGAGAGCACGAACATCCTTGCCCTCCGGTGCGGCATGCACGATGCGACAACCCCGCGCACGTGCCTGTGCAAGGCTTTCAGCAACGTCGCAATCAGTTGGCAACACGAGGTCAAGCATCGTATGTGCATCCGAGATCATCGCTCTCGTCTGAGTCAGGATGTTCTGCTGACCGCGCACAACCCAGAACTCGCTCATTCTTTCAGTACGCACAAGAGCGTCCAGTGAGGTGGCAAGCATTGTAAGCGTTGTCTCCATCGTCGAACGAATATGATCAAAAATCTGCTGAGGGTCCTGAGCCGTATAGTGTGGAGGGTCAGGCTGGCTAATCTGAATACTTAGCAGGAGAAGAGCACGGCAGATACCAGGGTGTACAACTATTGAAACGTCGCGGGTAAACTCACCCGCGACGTTTCAATAGCTCTTTTCATAGAGTACGCAGTTCACTCTCAGCGTGGCGTCAGGATAACGCTCATGCCTCTATCATTCTTCCATATGGGAGTGAACATGGCATAGGTCATACGCGAGAAATTGGCAGGAGAAGAGTCCGCGAGATACACATACTGACTATCGCCTCCGCGCACAACCAGGATATGTCCATTGGGCCAAAACTGGCTGTCGCGCATCCCCACGATCACGGGAAAGCCCTTGTTGGCGCTAATCACGATGTCCTGGATGGTGCGTGTATAGCTAAAGCTACCATTGAAGCTAAAGGTATTGGCCGTCATAACAATACCCTGGTCGTTGAGCAGCCCCATCTGTGGACTCCACACGCCCAGCTTCAACTCCTCTTGCAGGACATCGGCGGCGATCATGTGACGACCATAGGCATTCATCACTGTCTCCATGGCGATGCCTGAGCAGGATGAGTAGATCCAGACATGCCGCTGGTAATCAGTGTAGTACTGATTGCTCATCCCCGAATCAATACGCACAACACGGCTGCTGGCCGTATCCGGCAGCGGGTGGGGCGCGGTCTGAAGGTCGATGCCCTGGACGTTATTGTTGGTAAGGAAATTAAAGCTCAAGCTCTGGCTCAAATTGCGCAAAGCATCGCCCGCCAGGCCGTCCTGTACGAAGAGGGTCAGCAGCACCATCAGCAAGAAACCCAGCGATACGAGCGTACGCCGCCGCGTATACCAGGCGGAGGAGAGGGTAAACACAGGGGGAGGCGCTGGCTTCTCGACGCTCACGATCATGCCATCCTGCATATGGAGTACCGCCGTCACATGTCGATCCAGCGGATGCGGAGAGAATGGCTGCGTTGCCAATGCTCGCTTATGACGCCGGTGCTCACGCAATGCGCCCACGACCAGGCTGGCAACGATTGAGAACATCACGCAAAACAGTAGCGCCGTGATTACGGCAGATAACATACGTCAACCTCGTTACAAGAAAGTATATGCGCAACTACTTTTCTACTAGTATAGCGCAACGCTGGGCCGCGCACGCGCTTTCCGTCAAAAAACAGCCAGATAGTGCTATGCCCGCCTATGCCAGGGCAGAAAATCTTAACCTCACACTCCGCCCTCCTGGAATGCTGCTGTATGAATAAACACCAGCCACGCCAGCTTTCCCTCTGCAAATGGAAACGTGATACAACCACTGCATCACGCCCCCACACGCAATCAGGCGGCCCGCATATCATAGATCTCGACATCCCTGCCCAGGCGCCGCCGGTAGATGCGTACCTGCTGCACACGCAGGGAGAGAGGAAGCACCAGGTACTCGACCTCGTCTCCCTCCTCACATGGGCGCGCACTGAGCGAGCCGCGCTTGACAAGGTGCAGCACCTGCCGCTCACCTGCCTCGATGGTCGCAAGTTCATGGTAATCGTGATACAGCCGCCAGGGTACCCGGGTTTTGTTCTCTACGATCAGCTCTTCATCGTCGCCAGCCAGTGCCAGGCCAACGCGATTCAGCAGCCGTCGCAGCCAGCCACCGGAGCGCCGGGGAGATGTTTTGAGCGGAGGCAACTCCACATCGGGAGCATATTTTATGGCCATGAGATTGACCCATCCTTTCTAATGAGCAGGGTACCAACAAGCAAGGGACCGAAAGAGAGACCAGTGGTTCCCCCCTCGCCCTTACCTTACCAGCGTGAGGCGCTCGTCCTCAATTCTTGCCTCTGTGCCGCAGATACGGTCAATGCGCTCAAGCAGGGAAGGTTCGCCCCAGCGCCTGCTACGCGGATGGTGGCTGTGATCCGCCAGGGTATGCAATCCCTGGCAGGCGCGACTGCGGCCGAGCCACTGTACTACGAGGGTATCAGCTCGAAAGGCCAGCCTGCGCCCTTGCATATGCCATAGTGTCAACACCACAGCCAGAAGCGCGCTATTAATGGCTATAAGAATTACCAGCAGCGCTAGACTTTGCCGTCCGAAGAGCAGCGGAGCGACACAGAAGAGCAATGCCAGCACGACTAGTAGGAGGTGGATAAAGATAGACGCGGGACGGCGCGCACACACATAGCGCGCCAGGCCAGTCGCCAGTGCCATATCGATGCCCGCCTGCCCGAGCGCCTGTTCTGCATCTGGCGGCAGGAGCAAGGTGATCTTGTGCCTCCCAGTAAGCGAGAGACGCGTTATGGGTACACGCAGACGCGCGCGATAGCGGCAGCGCAATATCGACGCGCTATAAGACAGCCGCGCCTCGTATACGACGCGTAGAAACGCCTCTCGCATACCTTGAGGAGCTGCTGCTCTATAGTGCCTGGAACGCCTCCCTTTCCTACGCCAGGTGAGCCGGTTCGGGAATGGGGATTTCTGTTGCCAGCCAAGTTGCTGACGCAGACGTAGCCAGGAAGATGCGGGCAGCGGCTGTTCTTCCACTTTGAGATCATAATAGGTCGAGAGCCTGGCCTCCAGGCTACCAGGAGGCGCCTGATCTCTCTGCCTATCTTTGGAAAATTCTGGTTCAGGCATAGCAACTCACTCCCTCTCGTCCAGCAACAACGCGCGCAGACGCTCGCGGGCCCTGTTCAAGCGCGACTTCACAGTGCCCACGGGCCAGCCCAACACCCCCGCGATGCCTGCCTCGGTAAGATCGGCGCCATAGCGCAGGGCAATCACTCGACGCTGCTCATGGCTAAGCTGCGCCAGTGCCTGGCGTATCTCTTCGCGCTGCGCAACCAGATCTTGCAGATCGACCCCCGCGTTTCCAGCCTGAGGATGCGCTAAGCGCTCTAGCTCGGCGACCCCTTCCAGGGAGACAGGGCACAGGTGTGTCCGCTGTCGCTCCATCACATCCAGCGCGTGCCGATAGAGGATACGCAGCAGCCAGGGCCGGAATGGGCTTCCCGGCTGGAATCGCGGCAGACCACGCCAGGCCAGCAGGAAGGCGCCCTGCGTAATCTCTTCTGCCTGTGTACGCTGATGGCAGAGCCGCAGGGCCGCGGCCATCGCGACCGCGTGATGCATCTCCCAGAGCTGCCGAAACGCCTCCTGGTCTCCCAGGGCCGCTCTTTCGATAAGTTCGCCTTCGCAGGTGGTAGCCACATGCTCTCCTTCCTTCTGAAAGAGTATTACGGAGGAAGGGGGCGAAAAGGTTCCCATATGTGGAATATTCATCAAGGAGAGTCGCAGGGGAGAGTACGAAGTGTAACATAGGCAGTGGACTTCTCAGCACCGGGGTACCGAGAAGTCCACTGCCTATGGAATGGGACAACATAACGAACCTCTAGCAGGTTCCCTTCAAGGAACGCGCTTACTTGTGCTGGTTCGTATCGTCTCTTACAAACTGAATCTTGCCGAAGAGGCCATCTACCTCATCATTGATCCCGGCGGAGAAGAAGAGTTCGTTCTGTTTGCCCGCCAGATGACCATTGCCAAAGGCCAATGCCCACAAGCCATCAATGGTGATGGGATGACCATCCTCATCTTTCAGTTGACCGTGAAATTCACCTGAGTCAAGATCGAAGGCATTGATGCGGCCATCGCCGAAATTGCCGACGAGCAGATCATGGCTGAACCGGCCGAAGTGGCTGGGAGCAAGAGCGAGGCCCCAGGGAGAGTTGAGTGCGCCATGCTCTGCAAAACGGCGGAGCAAATGCCCCGCTGTATCGAAGACATCAACGAAACCCCTGCCTGCTCCTGCCTGATCGTCATGCTTATCTGGTTTCTGCAAGGCATAGGTAACATACAGTTTGCCGCCGATATTCTGGATGCCGAAAGGAGCAAAACACTGGCCGGGGAGAGGACAATCGCGTGACAGCTTCTTGTCGGTGAAGGAGCGAACTAGCTTAAAGTGCGCATCGAACATCTCTACGGTCCCGAAGCGGAAATTGGTCGCGTAGATAAACTCCTGATGGTGGCTACTGCCTATTGCCAATCCCTTGTAGACGGCGCCCAGACCCACAGTTGAGCGATCCACCGCAATGATGGCATGGGTCCCGTCAACAGTGGGATTCCAGCCGGAAATCGTGCCATCTTCGGTCGCAAAGAGGAAAAGACTCGGACCCGACTTCCCGTTTTCACTCACAACAAAGTCATTGGGGTTCGTACTGTTGACGGGATTGAAGACAGTGCCGGTTGGCGTGCCGCCGGGTCCACCTCCTGGCAGTGGGATAGTCACGACTAGTGGGATGATCGCACCATCCCCATTGTAGAGCGTCGACACGCCCGCATTATTGTCCGAGACCCACCAGGGGCTGGTGGGACTAGCGGATAGCCCCCAGGGATTGTGCAGATGCGCATCGGTCACTTTGGCCAGGCCAGAGATATCCGAGACCAGGTTCGTCTGCTGGTAAAACCCTTCCTCAGAAGAAAGACTAGCGGCGTGGGTGGCAGGTACTCTCACTACGACGGCGGCCACAAAGCCGGCAAGCACAATAAACACGATGAGTGGAAATACGGTCATCCTCTTCACACGAACAGAGAAATGCATACCATAACCTCGCTTTCAAAAATGCTGAAGCTCATTGACAATGAATATTCAAAAGTGCTCCATTATACCTGGTAGAGCACTACATCCAGAGAAAGATACGTTGAGAGGTTACGCTTTCAATAACCTGGACTACACCTTTCCCGAGCGGTCATAAACTCTGCTGCGTAGCCCTCTACAAAGGTGCATTATGGATAGATCCAATTGGTACTCCTGGACACTGAATTGACAAGCTTACAGAGATTTAGTTAGACTAAGTGTAAATGCTGTATGCTTCTCATGTATGCTTGTGGCTTCTGAGACATTTTGAACGCACCATGTACTGACTACCCTCGGAAGGTCTGGTCTCATATATGTATCCCACTATCTTAATCATTGATGCCGATGAGATGCGCGCACAACAAATGGGAAGGCTGCTCACACTCAGTGGGTACCGGCCATTCTTAGTTGCACGCCCGTATGATGCCTTTGAGCGCGCTCTCCACGAAGGTATCTTTCCAGAGGCTATCTTGCTTGGCCAGTCAGATATTCCTTCTCACTACCTCTTCCAACGCCTCTTGCAACACCTGGCTCAGCTATCAAACAGGGAAATCCCGCTTCTCCTCCTGCCTCCGTTGATCAAAGATACCGTCCCCTTGCTTGCAGATCCATCTTCGCCGTCATTTCATCTGCTCTCTAAAACCTGTATCGAAGTGCTGAGACCATTCTGGAGGATCTTTTCTCTCCCCGCCAACGACGTGAGAAACCAGCAACAAGCCCTTGTTCTCACTCTGTTGCCCGCACATGGCATGCAGCCTCGCATCTCGCAGCACCTGCGTTCACGTAACAGTCACTTCCGCCAGATCCTTACGGCTGCATATGAGATCATCGGCGATGCGCCATGGCAGAGCCTCATGACAGATGTCGGGCTGGCGCGCTACCGCCAGGTCGAGTATTGGCCTGCAGACAATGATGAGCGGAGCATTCCGGCCGAGTACCTGAGTTACCTCAATCAAGCGGTGACGTTCTCAAAGCCTGCTGACCCTGTGAGCCAGTTGCGCCGGTGGAGCGATTACGCGACTGCTCTCTCTTTACAAAAGCGCACCCCGTCAGCGCTGACTCAGCAGGTCCTGAAGCTGCTGCCAATGGACCGCACGCTAAGTGCCGTCCTCAACGCCTTCACACGGGAGATGAATGATATTCGCGGCGAAGAGTTGCATCTATGGAGGCGACAACCGGATGGCAGCTATTGGTTAGTCCATTACAGTAATCTCTATGCCTACGGACGCACCTCAGCGACACGACCAGCCTGTCATGTCTGGGAGGCGTCACTGGCAAGCACATTCCGCCTTGTAGGTCTGGATGCCAGGCTGGACGTGCGTGAAGTTGAATGCAGTTGTCAGACCTTGACGGGGCATTGCCTGTTCGTCATCACGCCGCGCTAAGTGCTATAGTTGTAGCAGGCAGATGAGTACACACACAGAACTGGATGCATGCAGAAATGGAACGGAGCGCTATGCGACTCTACATCGGCTGCCCCATGTGGGGTTATAAGGAGTGGGTGGGCAGCTTTTTCGCGAAGCGCACACCGCCAGGCGACTTCCTGCGCCTGTACAGCAGGCGTTTAACCACGGTCGAAGGAAATACCACATTTTACGCGATCCCATCCGCCGAGACCGTCGCGCGCTGGCGCGCTGAGACGCCGGCGGAGTTCCGTTTCTGCCCCAAGATCCCGCGCGCGATCAGCCATGCGCCAGGTCTGGAGATGCGCAGAAGTGAGACGCTCTTTTTTATTGAGCGCATGCGCGGGCTACAAGAACGCCTGGGGCCGATGTTTCTCCAGCTTCCCCCGGCATTCGCGCCGACCGAACTCGCGCAGTTGCAGGCCTTCCTCGGCTTCTGGCCTACGGATATCCGGCTAGCCGTCGAGGTACGGCATCCCCAATTCTTTGAAACCTCCCAGGCAGAGGCGCTGAACGCTCTGCTCAGTGAGCATCACGTGGTACGCGTGATGCTGGATAGCCGGCCGATCAGGGTTGGCCCTGAGGAGGAGCAGCTGGTGTTGCAGGCACGAGAACGCAAACCCGATCTGCCACTGCAACTGGCGCTTACCAGCGACTTTATCTTTATGCGCTACATCGGCCACCCACGAATGGAGGTCAACGAGCCGTTGCTTGATAGCTGGGCGGAACAGTTGGCGCGCTGGCTCACACAGGGCATTACGGCGTATGTCTTCTGCCACTGCCCGTTCGAAGTGCATTCGCCCTCGATCTGTGTTGCTCTATATGAGCGCGTCAGGATTTTGGTCCCGCTTCCTTCGCTGCCGCAGCAAGCTGATACGGAGCCTGAGCAGGGACGTTTGTTTTGACCAGAGCAGCAACAGGAGGCGTTACCGCAGGCTTCGTAGAGCGCTCCGGGAAGACCCGACCTGGCACCCCCTTACTCATGGCGATCACCTTCGTGTACACCTTGAGATACTTGGCAGCCATCACGCGCGCGGAGAAATTATGCTCAACGTGCGCACGCGTGACCTCGCGGTCGATCTCATGGATGCGCGGGATAAAGCGCACCATCTCATCAACATCATGGACCAGGAAGCCGGTCTTGCGGTGAATGATCAGCTCCGGCGCGGCCCCGCGTGCGAACGAGATCACCGGGCAACCTACAGCCATCGCCTCGATCATCACCATGCCAAACGGCTCCTCCCACTCAATCGGGTTCAGGAAGCCACGCGCGCCGCTCAGCAAACTCACCTTCTGGCGCATATTCACCGGGCCAATATACTTGATCTGGTCATCGTCAATATACGGTTTAATCATCTCCTGGAAATATTGCACCGACTCCGGCATATGACGATCAATGGTGCCAGCCAGCACAAGAGGAACCCCCGCCCGTTTGGCCGCCTCGATCGCCAGGTGCGTCCCCTTGTCAGACACAATACGTCCCAGCCAGACAAAATAATCGTTTTTTTTCTGCGCTGACTGGCGTACTACCTTAGGCATTGTGATGCCATTATGGATGACCCCCACAAAATTCAAGGGGTGCTGCACCTCGGCCCGCGCGCTCTCGCTGATAGCAACCATCGGCAGAGCAGGCGCCCACTCCATATAATAGGCATCCGCATCCCCCAGCCAGTGTTGGACACGATCAAAGGGGAAACGGCTATGGAGCGTCGTCACATGGGGGGTCGCAAGGTGCGCGAGCAAGGGGAAGATATACATGTCTGAGCCTGAGGACAGATGCGTGTGGATGATATCAAACTCTTTCGCCTGCTCCAACGACTTGTACAGGTGATAATAGGCCTTAAGGTGGGCCGGCCAGGGAACGCCGGTTTCAAGAAGTGAGCGAGGGAAAAACGATACGAGCTTCGCCGATGTTTTGGCGTCGCCAGGCGCGAATAAGGTCACATCGTGACCCTGAGCCACCTGTTCCTCAATGAGGTTGTACAGCACAACCTCGGTCCCTCCATAGTGCTTCGGCGGTATCGCAATCCACGGAGGGGCTATTTGCGCTATCTTCATCTCTATTCCTTCTGCTTAAGAGCACAGCAATGCCTCTTTCTGACACGCCTACACTACCTTCACGTTCATGAATCGATTTTGGTAACACGATAAGCCGCCTTAGTGGCAGCATAAAGCTATTCCATATATATAAATATATCGATATAAATACTTTATATATTCAGTCACTGGCTTCGTCGCCGCTCGCTTTATTTATAGATAAATATAACTATACAAATGAAAGCGGCCCTGGCCTCACATATCAGGCTCAGGAAATTCGCGGCCTTCCATCTCTTCAAATGCGTGGCGCAACGCCTGAGGAATGGGGTAAGGGCGACCGGTATGGTAGTCGCACCACACCATGACCGAACGGCCCGTGGCAAAGATGCGCTCGTGCTCGCTGGTATCGCGAATGCAGTGTTCCATCACATAGCTGGTATGGCCGACCTTGACCACCCGCACTCCCACTTCGCTGCTGTCCGTACGGACCAGCGGGAGTTGAAACGTGCAGCTAATCTCCTTGACCAGCATACCATAATGATGCCCGCGCGGCCCGGTCTGGATACGGGGGTTATCCTGCACCTCTTGCTGCTGGCGCTCCTCTTCAGACGGCCACTCCTCCCGCCAGGGTTTCATTTGCGCTAAATAATGACTCCTGGCCTCCTCGAAATAGATAAAATACACAGTGTTATTCACGTGCGCCAGCGGGTCCAGATCCCGGAAGCGGATCTGGACAGGATACCAGCAGGGGAAGA
>JBDTHH010000723.1:0-5113 GCA_039937055.1 Ktedonobacteraceae bacterium
TCTGCGCTTTCATGGCCGGCAGGACAGCATGTGTTGCGTACAAGAGTCCCAGGAGATTGGTAGAGATCATCCGTCGCCAATCTTCCGTATCTGCCCCCGCGATGGGACCGAGTAACATCAGACCGGCGCTATTCACCAGAATGTCCAGCCGCCCCCAGTGTTCCTGTGCGCGGCGAACCAGCGTCTGCACCTGCTGTTCATCTGTCACATCCGCTTTCAGCGCCAGTGCCTCTCCTCCCGCCTGACCAATGCGCTCGACCAGGGCCTCAAGCCGGTCAATGCGCCGGGCTGCGACAACAACACGTACTCCGTGTGCGCCTAATGCCCATGCAGTTGCTTCTCCAATCCCAGAGGAGGCGCCCGTCACGAGTGCGACCTGTCCTTCAATCCTCTCCATGCATATACTCCTTCTTTCCTTGCTTGTTCAGGCTCACATGTGTCTCTGGCTCAAAGATCTCGACCTCCACTTCTGGAGCAACGGAAGCGTCAGTGGAAGGCGATGCGGCGTTTCGCTGAGCCAGAAACTCTTTTTTGTGAGCGATCTTCTCTTGTAAGGCGGCCATGTGCTGCTCCAGTTTCTGCATCTGCTGTTCCAGGGAGTGCTGGTGTTGCTCAAGGATGAGCAGGCGCCCAGTGGCCGTCGCGTCACCCTGGCGGCGGAGCTCGGCAAAGTGGAGCATGCGCGCGATAGGCATACCCGTTTCCCGCAAGTTGATGAGCAGACCAAGCCAATCGATATCCCTTTGCCTGTAGCGACGGTGCCCGCTTGCTGCTCGGCCCACTGGCTCAAGTAGCCCGATACGTTCGTAGTAGCGCAAGGTATCGATGCTCAGTCCTGTCAGTTCCGCCATCTGTTGAATCGAGAATTCTCTTTCCATGCCAGAACTATACAATCTGGAGTACACTCCAGGTCAAGGGGCTAGCCGGGGCTGTTACAAAGTCGAGTAGTGGGTCAGCTTGAAATCCCGCTTCAGGTTGACAACTGATGTAGACGCCCGTATGATGATTGAGGACATTCCCAACTCCATTGCGAAAGGATACGTCCATGACAGACGCGCACTCACGTGCCAGCACGCGAAACTCGAAATTTATTAAGGCTCCACGGGAGGCTCTCTATCGAGCTTTTACCGATCCCGCAGCCCTGGCTGTCTGGCTTGCACCTGGAGATATGACCGGCGAAGTCCATAGTTTCGATGACAGAGTTGGTGGAGGGTATCAGATGTCGCTGTATTATCCTTCATCCGAAAAAACCCTTCGCGGCAAGACAAAAGCAAGGGAAGATAGATATACTGCACGATTTGTGGAACTGACGCCACCGAGCAGAATCGTCGAAGCGATCACCTTTGATTCGGTCGATCCGGCCTTCTCAGGAGAGATGATCATGGCGGTCACATTTGAGGCCGAAGACGACGGAACAAGAGTATCTATCGTGTTCAAGGATATTCCGTCGGGCATTCGACCCGAGGACAACGAGGCTGGTACGCGGTCGACTCTAGAGAAGCTGGCTCGCTTTGTCGAGTAGGGAGCCAATCGATCCCTTGGGACCGAAAGCCGTAAACAGAAAGGGACATGCTCATGGCGCGTCAACTTCCAATGCTCAATTCCGCGCAGGCTGCTACTACGCGCAAAGATGAGGTGCGCCTGGGGGTCGGGATCGAACTGGTCACGATCCTGTGGATGACTGTTGAGGCAGGCATCGCGATCACTGTTGGCTTTGCCACGCGCAGCGTCTCGTTGCAGGGCTTTGGCATCGATAGCATCGTCGAACTCATCGCCGGTGGCCTGCTGCTCTGGCGACTGCTGGTGGAGCAGCGTGGAGGTTCAGTTGAGCGTGTCGAGCAGGCGGAGCGTCGTGCCTCCTGGGTGACGGCTCTGAGCCTGTTTGCGCTCGCTGTCTATATCGTCGGGGACAGCGCCTTCACTCTGGTCACGCGCACCCGCCCGGAGGCTTCCTGGTGGGGCGTTGGCCTGGCCGTTGCCGCTGCCATCATCATGCCTCTGCTGTGGCAGGGCAAGCTGCGGGTTGCCAGGCGCATCGGCAGTGCGGCCCTCAAGGCCGATGCCGCCTGTAGCGTGACCTGTGCCTATATGGCGCTGACCTTGCTGGCCGGTCTCCTGCTCAATCGCTTCTTTGGTTGGTGGTGGGCCGACCCGCTGGCCGCTCTTGGCCTGGTGTACTTTCTGGTGCAGGAGGGCCGCGAAGCTCTGCATGAGGCGCGCACAGGCGAAACCTGCACCTGTGCTGGCTGCGAGGACGCATAACTCACCAGGGAGGATCTAGCATGGATGTCTATCGCGCGCTGAATGCAGGTGTGCCGGAGTTGCTCTTCACGGTGTTGCACCAGGCGGAGCCAACGGTTGCCAGTGAAGATTACATACGAATCGTAACAGCTCTGCACATGGATATTCGCCAGCAGGCGAGCGAAGTAAGTGAGGCGTTGCGTCAGTGGTCTCAACTACAATACGCGCGCCAGGCCGAGGAGACGGTGCAGAAGCTCCAGCGGCGCAACCTTCTCGCGGAGCATGCCGACCTGGCCCAGGTGCAAGCCACCCTCGACGAGGGTTACCAGCGCCTGGGCAACCGCATCGGAAGCACGTCCGTGATTGGCTTGCAAGGATCGGCCGAGGAAGTCTACAGCAATGCCTTGCCCGCCGACCCCACTCTCGCGCGTCGTGTCACCGCTGGCTATGAGTACCTGGCCTCGCTGGGGTTTAAGCCCGGTCAGGGTGCGCTCCAGGAGATGTGGCTGCTGTTTCGTGGCTCTATCCATTACGATGTGATGGAGCACATCGTGCGAGACCTCCTGAGGATCGACCACAGCAGTCCTGGTAGGCACATCGAGAATGTGGCACGCGCCTCTTTGAGTACTTACAACCTGGTCTACCAGGTTGGCGAGGGTCTCCTGGCCGATCTGCCGCAGGACGTAGCGACCCAGGAGGCCAGCTTTGCCTTCAATAAAGGTCCATTGCAGTATAGCCCCTTCCGGCAGGAGGTTGCGGCCCTGATGGAGCACATCGCCGAACGCCAGTCCCTGCTGCATGCCTCCTTCTGGCAGCGCAAGCTGGGCCTCGGCACCGGCAAGGAGTTTATGCTGCGCCTGCGTCTCCCCGAGGGCGAACTCCCCTTGCGCGAACTCATCGACACGCTTGCCGGTGCTGGTCATGTGGGCCAAGAGACGATTGTCGAACGCGGCAAACTGCTGCTGGGCAAGCGCGTTTTATAAGGAGCTTATGGCTATCGGCATTATCTGGTCCTCTCTTCCTATGGAGAAGAGAGGACCCTCCCTCACTGTATCGCGTTCACGCTCGTTGCCTCTTCGAGTCTATGCGTCGCGCGCACAGGTTCGTGGGCGTACCATTCATGCTGGATTGCGCGCATCAACAGCGCGCAATCCAATTCCGCAGACCCTGGTGGAAAGCGCTGTTGATCGTCGAAGAAACTTGACTCCGCCTTTGTCACCTGAAGCGGCTCAACCTTCCAGTTCTGGCAGCGCAGCTCTAAGCTATCGAGACTGCCTGCCTTCCTGGCGTCCGAATAGCCCAGAGAGCCGTGCTCAAAAAACGCCGAGGCTTCCTCTAGAGACGCAAAAATCGAGTTCTCAGGAAGATGTGAAGCGGTGTGCGCGTCAACCGCTACCCGTGTCTCGCCATCGTCACTCACGAGTTGGATGTGGAAAGAGTCATCGCTTTCTCTAATCTCAAACTGCGCGTGATGGTGAACCCCTGGAAACAGTTTTCCGCCAACGAAAGTATTGAACTGTGATGCAGTGTCTCTCCTCGGAATATACACCCCTTCTCGATATTCACCGTCCTCTTCCCACTCAACCGCGACGCGGTGAGCCGCGTTCTCGGAGGAGAAACCGAGCAGCGCTGGCAGCGAGCGTGGCCTGAGCTGTTTGAGGCGGATCAAACAGATGCCGGCTATACCCATGCCATGAATGCGCTTTGGTCGAAATGGGTCTGGCAAGAGTTTCTCCAGGTAGCCGGGATCAACGCGGTAATTCACGAGGATGCGCCGATCAATGGTGCCTGCCATAGTGGGAATATGCATATTTTTCCTCGCCTTCAGAAACAAGAAGAGCCTTCCATCCCGAAAATAACTTTTGAACCTTTCGATTAGATTATAGCTGTTAGATGGATGATAAAACCACTATCGTCCCTACGCGGATCGTGTATGCTTGTTGTCTTATGCCTCCAGGTAGTATAATGGGCGTTGATACTACCCTGAATTGTGGATTTCGGAGGACGACACGATATGGCTGAGCAGCGACAGGAATTTCCCATAGAGAAGCAGTTGCGCGCGGATATCAAGGATGCGCAGCGCGCCCGCGACCAGGTGCGGCTCGATACGCTGCGGATGGCGCTGGGGTCTATGCATAACCTGGAGGTCGCGCGCACCGATCCCAAGCACGAGGAGTATGGGCAACCCCTCACTGAGAGCGACTGCATGCGCGTACTTGAGCGCGAGGTGAAGATGCGCGACCAGGCCATCCCCGCGTATCAGAAGGCCGGCCGCACCGACCTGGTTGAGAAAGAGCAGCGCGAGAAGGATATCATCCAGAGCTATCTACAGGCGTCGCAGATGAGCGATGATGAGCTGCACGCCGTAGTCGCGCGCCTGGTGGCGGAACATGGGAATGAGTTTAAGCGCGTCATGCCCCTGGCTGCCAAAGAGACCAAAGGCAAAGCCGATGGAGCACGTGTGCAGCGTGTGGTGCGCGAGATGATCCAATAACAGCGAGCAATTCATTGAGCCTGCACCTCCCTCTTTGCGGCCAATGAATTGTTTCCTCCCATATTCAACTTTACCTGTCAGTTTCCTCCCCTTCCAGAACCGGTGTTACCCGTTTTTCATCTGCGATGTGTCTTTGTATTGTGCCAACCCGCGTAGGGGCGCTGGCGTTTCGCAAGACTCTGCTGGCGAATGAGATTGCGTGTGGAATAGGGTCAACATGGCCTCGTTTTTCCCGTTCTTGCCTGTCATACCTGGTGTTTGTGGACCCCAAACAGGCCCATTTCCATCCATTGTGTCATTCGCCAGCAGAGTCTTCGCAAGGGGAGGTTTCCTCCGAAAATCGCCCAAAAGGCTATACTGGTGCATGAAATGCCGCAT
>JBDTHH010000724.1:0-6668 GCA_039937055.1 Ktedonobacteraceae bacterium
CCGTCGCTCTTCTTCGCGGGCTGCTGGCTCGCCGGCTGATCGCAGCGACAGTGCTTATATGGTTGCTGGCAGGTGGGGCAGGTCATCAGCCTGCCACCATCGGTGGAATAGACAAGGCGGTCCGTCACTGACGCTCCCTTTCTTACATAGAAAACCCTACTAAGATTGTAGCATATAGAGGAAAAGCTACAATACATCCCTCACAGAACCATCTTCTCACCAGTTCTCAGCATATTTTCATTGCTATATACAAGGCAAGCTGACACCAATCCTGAGATGCAAACGTGTATGATTTATAGAGACAAGACAAAGGACGGCTGAGCATATGCTGACATTAGAGGGGACAAAGCTTGACCACTACCAGATTTTGAGTCGCCTGGGGCGGGGTGGCATGTCAGAGGTCTATCTTGCTCACGATGAACACACTGATCGCGATGTGGCTATTAAAGTTGTCAATAGCAGCAGCAACGAGCAGTGTGAGCGCTTTCGCTACGAAGTAGCGGCGCTGAGCCTGCTGCGTCATGAACACATCTTGCCTGTTCTTGATCATGGCGAGCAGAACCCCTGGTGCTACCTCGTCATGCCGCATATCCAGGGTGGCACATTGCGCGAGCACCTTAAGCTGGCGAGCAAGGCACATAATGGCCAGGGATGGCTGACGCCGGAAGAGGCTGGAGTCATCCTGGAGCAGGTCGCGGCTGCCCTTCAGTTCGCGCACGAACACGGGATCATCCATCGCGATATCAAGCCATCCAATATCTTGCTCCAGATGAACGAGACCGCGGAAGAACGGGATACGCCGCATATTTATCTTGCCGATTTTGGCCTGGCGAAAAAGGTGGAAACAGGCCACGAGATCACCGCGACCGGCTGCTTAATAGGGACGCCCGACTATATGGCACCCGAACTGGCAGAGGAGTTGCCGAGTCCGGCCAGCGATGTCTATGCCCTGGGGGTCGTGCTCTACCAGATGCTTACCGGTCAAGTGCCCTTCAAGGGGCCAACGCCGCTGGCAATCTACTGGAAGCATATTCACGACAAGCCGGCGCGTCCATCCACGCTCAATCCCAGCATATCTCGACCCATCGAGCAGGTGATTTTGCGGGCCATGGAAAAGGACCCCCGCCGGCGTTTCAGAACGGCACGCGACCTGGCGCACGCCTACCAGAACGCCCTGGAATCTTCGCATATGCAGAACACCGTCCTGCTGCCACTGGGAGCCTCGCTGCACGCAGCCAGAACGCATATGGCCGCGGCTAGCAGAGCCTCGACATCTACCCTGACACCTTACCGGCTGCCACTCATGCAGCGGCGCGCATCAGGCTATATGGTGCGTGGAACGATTGCGGCGGTGGCGGCATTTGGCATTCTAGCAGGCAGCGCGTTGTCACTCAGCAACACGTTTCAGCATCCGATACCCCTGGCGCCTATCGTAATCGGGGCTGGCGCACAGGCTATCGCAAACAGTCAACCGCCAACCCAGACGCCGGCAACTCAGCCACCGACAACTCAGCACACTCAGCACAAGCCTGTTACCACTAACAACGAGGTATCCAAACCTATCCATAAAGCACAGGGAAACCATGGGAATAAAAGTCACGGGCATGGTCACGGGCATGGTCATGGGCATAACAAGTAGCTGGTGCGGTGCACCTGTGAACAAGGAACCATAGGTTGACAAATATCACTGCTAGTATCTATACTGCCTGGAATATACTAAAGATGAATGAGTAATTCATTGCACTCTGCCTATTCGGAGAAAGGCGCATTGATGAAATGTAGGGGAACATGCCTGGACTAGAAGGAACAACATTAGGGCACTATCGCCTCCAGGGTCGCCTCGGTCATGGTGGGATGTCAGAGGTCTACCTGGCTCACGACGAGCGCATGGACCGGGATGTTGCTGTCAAAATAGTGAACAGCAGTCATGCCGATTATATTGAGCGCTTTCGACGTGAGGTCTCAGCTATCGGCCAGCTCAACCATAGACACATCCTGCCCGCCTATGACTACGGCGAAGAGGAGATGTGGCATTACCTGGTGATGCCCTATATGGCACATGGCACCCTGCGCGAGCACCTGATGAAGCAGGACATGTCTCTGGAAGAGGCAGCCGAGATCCTTGACCAGGTTGCCGATGCCCTGCAATCAGCCCATGATAACGGTATCATCCACCGCGATATCAAACCCTCCAACATCCTCATGCGCACCGACCACTACGCCTATCTGGCCGACTTCGGACTGGCAAAGGCGCTGGAGGGCGGGGGCGAATTAACTCAGACAGGCACCTTGTTGGGGACGCCCGAATATATGGCACCCGAACTGGCGGATGGCCCCGCAACCACCAGTAGCGATGTGTACGCCCTGGGTATCTTGCTCTACCAGATGGTCACCGGCCGTGTGCCATTCACCGCTGAAACACCCATCGCGGTCTACTGGAAGCAGTTGCGCGATCAGCCGGTTCCGCCATCGGAAATCAACCCTGAGATCACGCCCGCCATCGACCTGGTTGTGATACGCGCCCTGGAGAAGGACCCGCTAGTCCGCTATCAGACGGCCACAGAGCTGGCTCACGCCTACAGGCAGGCACTTGAGACAGGCATGATTGAGATGCCGCCACTCCACGAACTCGCTCCGCCGATTGATGAGAGCATGCCGCCTATCACGCCCAGGGTAGAAATAGAGGAGATTCAGCAGCAGAAGTTCCAGGATGGCAAACTCATATTGCCTCCCGACCCCATTGCCGCTCCATCGGCCATCCCCTACGCGGAGAGCCGGGGACGCGCGCTGTCAGGCTCCTCCCCATCGCTGCGGGTGCGCACAAAGACGCCGCCTCAGCCGGTACTCTCCTCGACAGCATACGCCACAACAGTCCCGCGCGCTGTCCCTCTGCGCCGCCGCCGACGGCGGCGGGTGAACCGCGTCCTGGTCGCGACCACAATGGCGCTGCTGATGCTCTTCATCGTGGCACTTATTATCGCCCTGGTCTATTACATTAGCGGCAAAACTCCCGCCGGGTCAACAGGAACCAACCAGACTGCGCAGACACAGGTAGCTGCTGGCAGCACACCTCAGGGACCGAGCGTCACAACGACGGTGGGACCTATCACAACACAACCAGCCACCACAACCACCAATGGCGCCCTGCTTCTACAGGATAACCTGAGCAACAACGCCAATGGCCGCTGGCAGGAGATCCCCAATACTTGCGTCTTTAGCGGCGGGACATACCATGTTCTTGTGAAGCAGACAGACTTTCTCCAGACCTGCCAGTCAACCTCGCTGGCCTATGATAATGTTACCTTTCAGGTCGACGTCTACCTGCTCTCCGGCAACACAGCCGGCCTGACCTTCCGCTCCAACGGCAGTCAGGGCTACGATTTCGAGATCACCGGCCAGGGTAATTTCTTCCTGCGCCGCTACGACTCAAGTACCCAGTTCATGGATATTATCCCTCTTAAAAAGAGCAAGGCTATTCTCCAGGGGGGTCAGAAGAATACTCTGACGGTGACCGCCGATGGCAGCGACCTCAAGCTCTATATCAACGGCACATTCGTTGGCGAGCAACAGGACAGCACGTATAGCAACGGGGGCCTGGGCTTCGTGGCAGGCACACTGGCCCCAACACCCGCTGGCGAGGCGGCCTTCGCGCATCTCCAGGTCTCCAAGATATGAACTTGCCAGCAGACCTCAACCACGCTATGATATGGAGGATATAGTCATATCTCAGCAATAGGATGATGCATCCTGGAAAAACAGAGAGAGGCGCATGTATTGCGTCTTGTAGGGAAAGAGCATGCAAGTAGACACAACATTGCCCCCTCATACAGGGGTAGCCCGTTTTCTTGACGCCTGCCACCACCAGCAGCCCGACGCGACTCCCATATGGTTTATGCGCCAGGCCGGACGCTGTATCGCCGATTACCGGAAGCTGCGCGAGCGCTACGATATCCTGACGATGGCCAAGACACCGGACCTCTGCGCCCAGGTCACGCTGATGCCAGTCGAGAAGTTCGGGGTAGATGGGGCCGTCCTCTACGCCGATATCATGTTGCCGCTGGAGGGTATGGGCGTCTCCCTGGAGATCGAACCATCGATTGGTCCTATCATCCACAACCCCATTCGCTCGCTGCAAGATGTCGAGGCTCTGCGCATCGTCGATGCCGAAGAGTCCACGCCCTTCGTGCTGGATGCCATCCGCCTGGTGCGCCACGAGCTTGAGGGACGACAGGCAGTGATTGGTTTCTGCGGCGCCCCCTTCACGCTGGCCTGCTACCTGATCGAGGGCCGGCCCTCGCGCGACTACGCGGCCGCCAAGGCCATGATGTACGGCCAGCCCGCGATCTGGGAGGCGCTCATGGAGAAGCTGACCGAGGTCATGGCGCGCTACCTGGTCGCGCAGATCAAGGCCGGGGCCAATGTGGTGCAGATGTTTGATAGCTGGATCGGCGCGCTCAGCCCCAGCGCGTACCGGCGCTACGCACAGCCATACTCGCGACGTATTTTAGAGGCCGTCAAGCAGACCGGCGCGCCATCCATCCATTTTGGGACCGGCTGCTCCAGCCTGCTGGAACTCATGACCGAGGCCGGCGGCGATATCATTAGCGTCGATTGGCGCGTCGATCTCGACGAGGCCTGGGCGCGCATCGGCTTCGAGCGCGGAATCCAGGGCAACCTTGACCCCACACGCCTGCTAGGCTCGTGGGAGGTCATCGAGGACGGCATGCACGATGTGCTGCGCCGCGCGGACAACCGGCCCGGCCATATCTTCAACCTGGGCCACGGTGTCCTGCCCGCGACAGACCCCGATATGCTGAAACGCCTCGTTGATACCGTCCACGAAATCTCAGCACGATCCTAGGGCCAGGGTGAACAGGACGCCCTATTACACTCTGGGCATCCTTTCAACGAAAATGAGGTTCATACATGCACAAAGATTCACACATCGGCGTTGTGCTGATGACATACGGGTCGCCGGCCACACTGGATGATATTCCGGTCTATCTCACACATATACGCGGCGGGCGCGCCCCCGACGAGGAACTCATCATCGAATTCCGGCGGCGCTACAATCTGATCGGCGGCTCGCCGCTGCTACGCATCACACGCGCGCAGGCAGAGGCACTGCAAACAGAGTTGAACGCACAGCATCCTGACGGCCCGGCGTTCCACGTGGTGGCCGGCATGCGCTTCGCGCCGCCGTTTGTGGCCGATGTCGTACCCGAAGCCGCCGCCGGTGCGCAGCAGGTCGTCGGCGTGATTATGTCGCCGCAGTACTCGCCGATCATCATGCGCGGCTATGTGCAGACTCTAGAAGACGCGGTTGCCGGGCTGCAACGCCACGATCTCACGACGCGCGTCGCCGGCGACTGGCACCTGCAACCCTACTTCTTGCAGGCCGTCACCGAGCGCGTGCAGCAGGCGCTTGATCGCTTCCCACCCGATGTACGCGAGCGCGTCCCAGTGCTGTTCACGGCGCACAGTATGCCCAAACGCGTCGTGGAGAAAGAGCCGAACTACATCAACGCGCTCAAGGAGACCGCCGCCGCGCTAGCCGAGAAGCTGGCCCTGCCGTCCGAGCGCTGGATGTTCTGCTACCAGAGCGCGGGCCACACCCCCGAAGAATGGCTCAAACCCGACTTCGCCGACGTGATGCCCGAACTCAAAGCCGCCGGCCACACTCACGTCCTGATCGCCCCCGTGCAATTTCTGGCCGACCACCTTGAGATCCTCTACGATATCGAGATCGGCGCCCGCGAACAGGCCGAAGCCGCCGGCATCCAGTTCGCCCGCATAGAGTCGCTGAACACGTCGCCGCTCTTCATCAAAGCGCTGGCCGCCGTCGTGCAAGAGACTATGGCGCATGAGTAGCGAACCGACGAAGGGTCAACCAGGTGCCGCAAGGATCGCGCCGTGGCTGTCCGTAGCCGATGCCACGCAAGCTGTCGACTACTACAAGACAGCATTCGGTGCTGTTGAGGTGGAGCGCCTCGAAGACGAACCAGGCAGCATAGTAGTCGCTCAACTCTCGATCGGTGGAGCGACCTTCTGGGTGCAACAGGACAGAGACACAAGTCCAGAAGCCCTGAACGGCAGATTGCCCGTGCGGATGATCTTGACCGTTGATGACCCGGATGCTCTATTCGCCCAGGCGGTCGCGGCAGGAGCAACTGAAGTTGCACCTATCAGCGAAGGACACGGCTGGCGCGTGGGCCGCATTGCTGACCCATCCGGTCACCATTGGGAAATAGGCAAACCGCTCATACGCTAGTGCGATGCAAGAGGAATGTGCTTGTGTAATGTACTTATATATAGATGGATAACGTGTTATACTCTCTAGACAAATAACGCGCTTAAGCCAGTCTACGCACCCGAGGCGTGATCGCCGGCTTTCTTCCTCTTCTCTGATCTGCTCCATGAGTGAGGTAGAGCAGATCAGAGAAGAGGAAGAAAGCCTGTGAAGGATAGGAGCCTCCCTCCATTTCAGGCCCGTGCTCCGTCTACACACCGTTTGCCGCGATCACATCCTTGTACCAATACCCGCTATCCTTGATGATACGTTGTTGCTGAGCGTAATCGACGTACACGATCCCGAAGCGGCGCGCGTAGCCGTAGGCCCACTCGAAGTTGTCCATGAGCGACCAGACGAAATAGCCGGCCAGGGGTAC
>JBDTHH010000725.1:0-3374 GCA_039937055.1 Ktedonobacteraceae bacterium
GGGATGCTCGGCTCCCAACTGCTGCTCTCGGATTGCCAGGGCACGCACATACAACGGCTCGGCCTGCGCGTACTTCCCCTGGCTCTCATAGAGATAGGCTAATGTCAATGCATCCCTTGCCGTGTCGAGATGGTCAGTGCCTCGTTCTCTCTGACTGATCCTATACGCTCGCTCTAAGAGCGGTTCCGCTTCCCTATAACGCGCACGCTCTGCCAGATACCACCCTGTTTGTTGCAGCAGCTTTGTGAGTTCCCTGCTCTGGCGTGCGTTGTCCTTGACCTGCTGGACACACACTTGCGCATGAAGCACGATTCGCTCCCACTGGAACCATTTCTCATGCACAACCGCCGGAAGAGCGGCAACGATGGCTCTCATAGCCTGCTCCGCCCACAGCCTCTGGCTATGTTCATCCAGCCCCTCGCGCAAGACCACTTGGACCAGTCGATGGATGGAGAGCGTTTTCGCCTGCGCATGTCGCTGGATCAGCGAGTACGCCCGCAACAGAGCCACCGCCTTATCCATCTGCCCGCCTTTCGCTGGCGGACGGGCCGAATCCAGTTTCTTCTGTTGTCCAGAGGGAAGCCGGGAGAACCCGCCTCCCTCCTCCTCTTCCAGGTCTGTTTCTTCCGAAGTGGGCCGGGGAGTCTTCAGCGCTTCCAGCAGCACTTCTTCTGGGATGGCATCCGGAGCCAGAAACGCGCAGATCCGCAGCACATCTGCAGCCGTTGGATTGGCTTCTTCCACCTTCGCACATGAGAGTGACCAGGTGGTGAGCACCGGTTCAGGATGATCATCGACCAGCATGCTCCGGTGAGCCAGCAGCTCGGCTCTCCGGGTCTGGTAGTGCTGCTGATAGTCGGCCAGGCTGCATTGTGTCTCCTCGATATATGCCCCTGCTTGATCGAGGGCCAGGGGCAATCCTCCCAATTCCTCCGTGAGGGCGAGAGCCAGCGACTGGTCCGATGGCGAGGCGGTCTTGAACACCGCATTCGCTTCGACCAGGCCTGCTCGCCGCAGGAGCAACAACGCTCCCGCCTCCGGGGTCAGTGTGTCTACCTCCAGACGCCGAGCGAACTTCCCCATGATCTGCGCACGCGTCGTCAACAACAGGTGGCCTGCAAACCGGGGAGGCAGAAAGGACTGCACCAGGTTCAGATCATCGGCGTTGTCCAACAGGAGGAGCCAGCCACTCGTGTCCCGTAACCAGCCTTTCACCGCTTGCACGATCACCTCTTGCTCTTGCGCCTCTTTTTGCGGCAAATGGAGGACGCTCGCGATCTCAGTAAAAGAAGCATTCAGCGCCTCGCTCGTCTCGGCTCGTGCCCACAACACAGCCTGATAGGCCTGACCATAGCGATAGGCGTACTCAACAACCAGTTGTGTTTTGCCGATGCCGCCCAAGCCACTGATTGCCAGGGGCTGGCTCACGGTAATGGTCCGGGTCGTGTGGAGGTGGGTATGAAGTCGCTCCAACAGGTCTTCGCGCCCGGTAAAAAACGGATTGCGCGAAAAGGGGATGTTCCACATCTGCACCTGCTGCGGACCTACCGAGGTGGTGCTCTGGACGTTCGGTAGGTCTATGAAGGGTTTGCTGATGGCCTAACGAGCACGATCTGCGTGGGATCAACGCCGTCCTTGACCAACAATTCGGGGATATCTTCTTCGGGAATGCCTTCCAAGAGTAATGCTGTGATCCCTTGATCAAATGCTCCTTGGATAGAGCGTCCAAAGCCAATGGCGCGGTAGAAGGACGAAGCAAACACCGCGGCGGCGTCATCACGGATGCTCTTTTTCATCCCAATCACACAGTCAATACTGGAGACCAGGGCTTGCGCCTGCTCACGCGAATAACACGCATTGAGAAACACCAAGCAAATACTATCTTTGAGCGTCGCAAACAGCGCGGTTAAGGCCCGTGTCGTCACTGCCCTCGCCTGCCCATCGTTGCCCGCCAAGCTCAACCCATCCTGGTTGCCATGACCGCTAAAATGCACAATCTGTGGACGATGCTGATTGAGCAACTGCAACAGATCGTCGGGCCGGACCGCCCAACTGGACCGAAAGACGAGCACATCTCGGTGGTCTGCCGCACGCACTTTCTGCTCAATAGCGCGCATCTCTTCATCAATCGCCAGACGAGGAGTGCTGGTGGGATTGGCTGCTAGAAAGAGGGTTTTGACTGTTTGCATGATGGCTCTCTCTTTCACCAGTGTTCCTGGTGCATCTCGTACACCAGCTCCTGACTTCCCGTCAAGTGCCTGACGAATCCCCATCACCACATTCGTCCACGCATCATCGCGATCACGCCACATGGTAATCGGTTTGGCTCCAGTGGGAAGAACCTCCAGCGCGGCAAAAGGGGCGCTTTGCCAGACACAGGACCGCAACAAGATCGGAATGACCTGTGCCTCATGAGCCTCGTGCCGTTGTAATGCACGCTGCATCTCGGTTCCATAACAATAGTCCGAGGCCAGAAAATCGCTACTGACCAACAGCAAGATGAGCGCTGCCGTGTTCAAATGACGATCGAGTTCTACCTGCCTGACACTGCCAGCTGTGATCTGACGTTTGTGCCAGGTGGCAATCACCCCCTCGCGTTGGAGTGCGCTCAGATGACGTTCCAACTGCTCCAGCAAAGGAGCATCGGTTGAGGAATCAGAGCAGGAATAAAAGACTTCAATGGGTGCCACCAGTTTCTCCATGCGTTTCGTGTGACCTCTTTCCATTGGGGATAGAATGCTCCAGCACGAGTATAGCGCGTTTCTGTTCAGACCGCAAGTACCTGATCATCCTCGCGTGTTGCGCTTCCTTCTTGTTCAGAAGGAAGGCTTCTTTTCCATATAGCTCAGTTCAGGAAACGATCGTATAATGGACAGCTCATCCACACCATACGTAGGCAGGTTCTCCTGTATAAAGCTATTTCTGCCTCCTTATTCCTCGTGCAGCACCTGTGCCCGAAGACGCTTCCGGCTTTTTTCCAGCTCTCTCGAGAGTATCCTCTTGCTCATGGTTTTCGCCTGCACTGCCATCATGCAGATCGAATGATGAATGGAGAGAAACGAAGATCATACATGACAGCAAGAGCATACTACGGCTTCATGACCAGTTGCTTGGCCTTTCGCCTGCCAAATGAGCTGTGGCATCGTACGGGGTAATCGTGCCACATTTAAAGAGGAGACGGATGGTCTGGCCAGGAGCAAAACAGGACTCCGCATCGATTTGAAAATCGATATCATGCCTCTCACAGAGCGCAATCACACGCTTCAAGGTATCTTTCCTCACAGAAGACGGTTCAGCAGTAAGATAGCGAAGATCACCACGATCCTGCCAGAACGTCACATGATCGAACGCAGCGCCTATCTGTTCAAAGACAT
>JBDTHH010000726.1:0-11287 GCA_039937055.1 Ktedonobacteraceae bacterium
GGAAGCAAGATAGGTCTGCGGATCACGGCGGAAGCGGAGTTGACGACGACGACCCTCGTGGCGATAGTCGAGTGTTTGACGCAACACCCATCCGCCCTCTTCCTCTGGCGAGTGAGACAAACATGGCACCAACGCTCTGGTATCATGCGAAAGCGGAAGAATGAGTCTCTGCCTTCTTTAAGATGTTTCCAGATCCCGTTCCGCCAAACTGCGAAGCATCTGGATGTGCCCACGATGCTCAACCTCATGTTGGATCAGGTGATGAAGCACCCATTCTGGACTTCAGGACAAAGGATCGCGATCCTCTCTATTCCTGCAAATCCTGTATTTCGGGTACACTCCGAAGCCCTGTGAGGGGTAGGGACGCGGTTGACAAGCCCCCTACCCCCTTCTATGCCACATGAACCGTGGAAAATGCTCCACAAAAACCCTTCCCTTGCGAAGGCGATGGAGCTACGCAGGGATGGTAGGCAGATAGCCCGGTTCGCGGCGGGCCTTCGTGCCTTGCTCGAAGGCATAGGCCAGCTTAATGAGTGTTGGCTCGCTGAAGGCCCGGCCCATAAAGGTGATGCCAACCGGCAGCTCAAATATATAGCCGGCGGGCACGCTGATGGCCGGGTAGCCTGCCAGGGCCGAGGGCTGCGAACTGCCGCCCTCCGCGTGATCTCCGTTCACCAGGTCGATACACCAGGGAGGCGTCGCTGTAGGCATGAACAGTGCATCCAGTTGATGCTGCTCCATCACCGCGTCAATGCCCTCCTGTTGCGAGAGGCGCTGATTTTCAGCGAGCGCCGCCAGGTACGCGGGATCGGCAAGCGAGGTCGTCGCCTGCGCCTTCAAGAAGAGTTCTTGCCCAAAGTACTTGAGTTCCTCGCCGGCATGCGCATCGTTGAAGGCAATGATGTCAGCGAGCGTGCGCACCGGCGTTTCGAGCAGCTCGGCGAGGTATGCGTTGAGGTCGGCCTTGCATTCATACAGCAGCACAGTCATTTCGGCTTCAGATGCTGACATCTGCTGCGCCGTGGGGATGTCGGCCGGATCGATGATCACTGCGCCGAGGGCGCGCATGCGCTCGATAGCAGCCTCGGCGATGGCGTCAGTTTTGGCGTTGTAGCCGAAATATGCCTGCCGCGCGATGCCGATGCGCGCGCCACGCAGGCCGTCGGGGTCCAGGAACTGCGTGTAATCGGTGTGGACCTGGCCCGCGCTCTGCTGCGTCGTGGGATCGCGTGGGTCGTTGCCTGTGATAGCGCCAAGCAGAGCGGCGGCATCGGCGACGGTGCGACCGAAGGGGCCAACGGTGTCCTGGCTGTGCGCGATGGGAATGACGCCCGCGCGACTGCTCAGCCCAAGCGTTGGTTTAATGCCGACCACGGCGTTCATGGAGGCGGGACACAGAATCGAGCCATCCGTCTCCGTCCCCAGCGCAGCCACTGCCAGGTTCGCCGCCACCGCGATGGCCGAGCCTGAGCTTGAGCCACAGGGCGAGCGATCCAGCACGTAGGGGTTGCGTGCCTGTCCTCCGCGCGCGCTCCAGCCGCTCGACGAGGCTGTTGAGCGGAAGTTAGCCCACTCGCTCATGTTCGTCTTGCCCAGAATGACCGCGCCCGCCTCGCGCAAGCGCTGTGCCACGAAGGCCTCGCGCGCTGGACGTGATCCCAGCAGGGCAAACGATCCGGCGGTTGTTTGCATGCGGTCAGTGGTGGCGATATTATCCTTGAGAAGTACAGGGATGCCATGCAGCGGGCCGCGCGGCCCCTGCGCGCTACGCTCCTGGTCAAGCGCTCTGGCGATATTGAGCGCGTCAGGGTTGATCTCCAGCACAGAGTTGAGCTGGGGTTCTTGCTGGTCAAGTGTGTGAATGCGCTCAATGTAAAACTCGGTGAGCTGCTCGGCCGTTAGTGTTCCCGCGCTCATCGCGGCCTGCAACTCGACAATGGTTGCCTCTTCCAGGCCAGTGAACGCATCTTCGGGTTCCGTGCTCATAAAAATTCCTCTTTCATAAGTGTCTGCTCATTGTACCTACTCATTTTATGTGTTGTCAAAAATAAAGTGGGAGTATTTCCCATTTTGATCTGTTCTGTAATGTTTCCGCGCGAAAAAAAGACTAATCCTCAGAAGCGTCTCTACATCGGCTACGTTCAACATTCTATACTGCAAAAAAGTAGTAAAGTGAGCAAGCGAATAATGTCGGATGCCCAATTTTGTCCAGGTCAGACCCATGCCTATCTGAACAGCTTTTTGCAAGAGCACAGTGTCGCGTTAAAAAACATTCTCTCCGCCTATGTCTTACGCGCAGGCATGGCGACGGGAGCCAACATTCATCTGGTGACTGAAGAAATCTTTCAAGACACCGTCCTCCAGGTGATGGATCTTGGCGAGCGCTTCCTGGCTGTGCAGCAGCCACGCACCTGGTTTATCAGAGTTGCGCTCAATGTCATCCAACGCCGCCGCACCAGCCTGGCGAAACGCTATCGTTTTGAAGTGCTCGTGAGCGACCTCGCCAGCGAAGCAGCGCCAAACGAAGTCGAGTTTCTGGAGCAACTCACCACCTCTACAATAGCGGGACCAGAGCAGGCATTTGAAGCGCATGAGCAGGTGCGTGAGATGCTCTCCCTGGTTTCGCCAGAAGATGCGCGTCTCCTCAGTCTCATCGTCCTCTATGAGTGCGATGCTATGACCGTTGGCCGCCAACTGGGTATCAGCCCTGAAGCCGTACGCGTGCGCCTGCACCGGGCCTTGCGCCGTCTACGCGCCATATGGAGTGAATATGAGTCCAGCCGACAAAAGGGAGGTGAAAAGCATGCCTAGATCATTCACGACACAACGCATATTACGCGAAAAAACGGCGCAGCGCTACCTGACCGCCCTGGAGAACGGCGATTTTACGACCATCGATGCGGTATGGCAGGAAGCAGGTGACGATTCTGCCCTCGAACAGCTCCTCTTCAATCTCCATGAAACATTTCCCAACAGTCAGGAATTGCTAGCCAGCACCCCGGACGAAGACACCCTGTTTCAAAAGGAAATGACGTTGTTGAAACAGGAGCATACCCAGGAAAAAGAACCTGGGAGTTTCAATGCTTCCCCGTTGAGCAACCGGCCACCAGTACGTTCGCCGCGAGCACAGCAACGGAGCTGGCCAGTCCTGGTGCGCACACTGGCCGCAGTCCTGCTCGTGATGTTCATTGTGGGAGGTTTTCTGGCCATCCATCGTGGGAATGACTCGCGCCTGGTGGCTCCCAAGCTGACCAGCACGCCTGCAACGACCGGCATACCCGCGCCGTCTATCACGCCCAAACCGACCCAGCCACACTTCGCACAGGTAGCACCACTCTGTCAGGTGACCCTACCCGCGCTCTATCAAACACACACCATCCTGAACGATATGCTTGTCCTCTCGAACAGCAATATCTGGGCAGTTACCTACTTCCCATCCCAGAGCCAGATGCTGGCGCTGCACTGGAATGGCACGAAATGGAGCAGTGTGCCAATACCCGCGCCCGCTGGCTCCGGCCTGGGTAAGCTCGCTGCCCTTTCTCCAAGCAACATCTGGGCGGTTGGCGATACGGGTTATACCAACGGTCCTGGCGAATCCACACCGATGAGCCACACCTTGATCGAGCACTGGAATGGCACGCGCTGGAGCCAGACGCCCAGCCCCGACCTGCTGCCAGCCACGCTCAACACCTTGCAGGACGTGAGTGTCGTTGCGCCTGACGATGTCTGGGCCGTTGGCGCGGCTGGCCTCACCGGGAGAAGCGGCTACGACTCCACCACATCTCCCTTGCTCGAACATTGGGATGGCGCGCGTTGGCGGCTCGTCCAGCTTCCGGGCATACATAGTGCCGGTCTGAATAGCATCGTCGCACTGAACGCCAACGACATCTGGGTCGCGGGCTCATCCAGTGTCAGCGATGGGAGTGCCCAGTCCCAGTCCCCGTTGCTGGCGCATTGGAATGGCCAGAACTGGAGCCAGGTTTCGTCGCACGCCATCAATAACGGCGCATCGGGTCGAGTCCTGAAGATCACCACCGATGCCTCGCATCATCTCTGGGCCCTGGGTGTTGATCAGAATGGTCTACCGCTCCTCCTCAGGCTGAGCAATGGCCAGTGGACCTCTCTGCCTGTGCCGGCTACTCCAGCCCCTTCTGCTACTTCGACTTTCGAGATCCAGTTTGGTGGGATCTATGCTGCCAGTCCCCAGGATATCTGGTTGGCTGGTAGAACCGTCCAGTTTTCCGGCTCGGGCCCCTCCACGCCGCTCATCGAGCATTGGGATGGTCATCAATGGCTAGAGGTTGCCGAACGCTCTCAGGCCCAGGCTACTCTGCAAGCGATCTCCATCTCCGCCGGCACCGTCTGGGTCAGCGGTGTCGTCGATTCCTCCGAGCAGCCCTTCATTGCGACAACGTGCCGCTAAAGTCGGGGAAGGGCATCGGCAGGCGCGCCTCCATCTATGGGGGCGCGCCCGCTTTTTCGCTATGGTGTCAGGATTGTGCCGAATCGATCTATCACAGGTTACCGAACATCTGCTATACTGTTCGGTAACTGCAACAGCGAACAGCGTTGGTATCGAGAGAGCACGTCTATGCCGAAGCCAATCCCTATCGTACGCGACACGCTCCTGGTGGATCGACAGGGGGAACACGAGCATTTTCTGACCGTCGGGACACCTGAGTGGTATGCCTGGTTGGCCAACGCTTCGGCTTTTGCCTTTACCAGCCCCAACGGCGGCTTCACAGCCCGCAAAGAACGTGCAGGCAACCAGCGTGGGGGCTGGTACTGGAAAGCGTACCGCAAGGTTAGGGGCAAGCTCTCGTCAGCCTACTTAGGCAAATCAGAGAGTGTCACGCTTGAACGATTGTGCGCGGTTGCCAGGAAACTGGCGGGCGAAACAGACCAACCTGGCAGTGAGGAAGCTGTTCACGTTGCACCTGATTCCTTGCCTGGAGCGCCTTCGAGTGTACCGGTGCTTTCAGCCCAACCTGATCAGACACCGCCCAGAGAGTATCTACCTCCTCTCAACTTCCCTCTCCAACTCACGCCATTGATTGGACGTGAATGGGATGCTGCCAGCGTGTGTACCTTGCTCCGCCGCCCGGATATCCGCCTGTTGACCCTCGTTGGCATGGGCGGCGTTGGCAAGACGCGCCTGGCCGTACAGGTGGCGACGGAACTCCGCGCCGATTTCGCTGATGGCGTGGCTTTCACCTCGCTAGCTTCCATTCATGACGCAGGTCTCGTCATGCCTACCATCGCGCGCACCTTCGATTTCAACGTACCTGATCATCAACCTGCGTTCGAACGCGTTTGCATCTACCTGCAAGAGAAGCACCTGCTGCTGGTCCTGGACAACTTCGAGCAGGTCGCCGCCGCCGCTCCACAGGTCGAGGAACTCCTGCGAGTGTGCCCCTATCTCAAGGTGCTGGTGACCAGCCGCAGCGTCCTTCATCTCCAGGCAGAGCACGAGTTTCCTGTGTTTCCCCTGGCTTTGCCCGACCTGACACGGCTTCCGGCGCATGATATCTTGCTCCAGTATCCCGTGATTGCCCTCTTCAGGGAGCGCGCGCAGGCGGTGCTCCCTACCTTTGAGGTGACGACGGCGAATGCGCACACTATCGCGGAAATCTGCGTTCGTCTGGATGGACTGCCGCTGGCGCTCGAACTGGCGGCGGCCCGCATCAAGCTGTTCCCCCCTCAGGCTCTGCTCGCTCGTCTCGCGCAGCGACTACAGGTACTCACCGGGGGAGCGCGCACCCTTCCAGAACGCCAGCAAACATTGCGCAGGACACTGCAATGGAGCTATGATCTCCTCTCACCTCCTGAGCAATGGCTCTTCCGGCACCTGGCGGTCTTCGTTGGCGGCTGCTCCTTCGAAGCGGTCGAGGAAATCTGCCGCAGCGCAGGAAGCTCGACCAGTGACGCGTTGAGTGGAGTTGCAGCGCTGCTCGATAATAGCCTGCTGCAACAGGTCCACCAGGAGGACGAGCAACCCCGATCTATCATGCTGGAAACGGTGCGCGAGTATGGACTGGTATGCTTGGCCGAGCAGGGAGAGACCGGAGAGAGCGAGCGCGGACATGCGCTGTACTACCTGATGTTGGCGGAAGACATCGTGCCTCGCCTGCGGGGAGGAGGGCAGCAGATTCGGTGGCTCAAGCAGCTCAACCAGGAGCAGGAGAATATCCGTGCAGCGCTCGTGAAGCTGATTGCATACGAGGAAGCAGCGTTGGCGGTGCGACTGTGTGCGGCCTTGTGCTGGTACTGGATCACACGCGGCTCTTTTCGCGAGGGAGGCGACTTTCTGCAAGCAGCGCTTGCGCTCCCACAGAGCGGGGTGTCTCCCGCCGCGCAGGCGCAAGCGTTCTGTGGAGCAGGAGAGTTGGCCCTGCGGCAGGGGAACTATACAACCGCGGCCCTCTTGCTTGAGAGGAGTGTTGCCAGCTACCGGGAATTGAAGCAGACATCTGGCAGAGCGGAGGCTCTGCTGAATTTAGGACTGGTGCGCGCTTATCAGCAGAACTTTGCAGAAGCCCGCACCTTGATGGAGCAGAGTATCTCCCTGTGCCGGGCAGAAGAGGACACATGGCTGCTTGCACACGCGCTGGACAGTCTGGCGCGCCTGGCCTGGGAGCAAGGCGACATTGAAGCAACCCGGCAGCTCTCAGAAGAGAGCATGCGGCTTGGCCAGGCAATCGGAGAAACACGAGCCGAGATCAGCCCTCGCAAGCTCCTGGCATCCGTCGCCCTTGCTCAGGGCGATGACGCTCAGGCCGCCGCCCTTGCCCAGGAATTGCTCGCCATCGCTCAGAGGGTGGGTGACAGGGAATCGGTCTTCAGCGCGCTGTTCCTCTTAGGAACGATCGCGAAGGGTCGGGGAGACGATACGCTGGCACTCTCGTTGTATCACCAGAGTCTGGCCCTGGCCCGCGAAACTGGCACGGCGCGCAACATCAGCCTGGCGTGTTCTCGCCTGGGAGAACTGGCTTACCGCCAGGGCGATGCTGTCCAAGCAAATGCGCTCTACCGCGAGAGCCTCTCACTCGCGCAGACATTCGAGGTCAAAGCGGTCGTGGGGTGGTCTTTGCTGGGCCTGGCTCGCGTCGCCAGGTCCCAGGGATATTACTGGCAAGCAGCATGCCTGCTTGGAGCCGCTGAGGCACGCCTGAATGTCACCATCGACCTGAATGCCGCCGAACGCTGCGACTATGAACGCGAGATCGCCGTGACTCGTAGCTACCTGGGGAAAGAAACCTATGCGAAAGCCCAGGAGGAGGGACGCGCTATGACCCCAGAGCAGGCCCTCGCGACAGCGGAACCGGCCATGACCGCCAGACTGCATGCTCCAGCGGCCTACCCCGATGGATTGACTACACGGGAGGTGGAAGTGCTGCGTCTCGTTGCGCTCGGATTGCCCGATGCTCAGGTGGCTGGCAAGCTGGTGATCAGTCCCCGTACCGTGCAGGGCCACCTGCGCTCCATCTATAACAAGATTGCTGTCAACTCGCGCAGCGCCGCAACTCGTTACGCAGTTGACCACAAACTGATCTAAACAGCCTTCTCTGTTCCTCGCTCTCGACACGCGACGCATGAATAGGTAATGCCAGCGCGTAATACTGCCGATGATCTTTGCATGCAAGCCAGGTAGACTGTGAACAGAAAGATCGTCATACCGCTAAACGGTAAACAAAAGAAAGGCAGAGATTCCATGGCAATTGAAAACACCAAATCTATCGCTACACGTCTCGCTGATGAACTCTTCAACAAAGGAAATCTGGGGATCGTTGACGAATTCATTGCTCCCGATGCAATCGACCACAACGAGCCGGCTGGAACAGACTGCCGCCAGCACTTCAAGCAAGTCGCCACCATGCTGCGGAGCGCTTTCCCTGACCTCCACTTCGCGTTCGAGGATGGTATCGCAGAGGGAGACAGAGTCGCTGCCCGCGTCACCATGAGCGGAACGCACCAGGGTCCTGGTGCATTCTTCGGCGTCCCTCCTTCTGGCAAGCGCTTCGAGATCCAGCAAATGCGCGTGCTCCGCATCGTGGATGGGCAAATGAAGGATAGCTGGGCAGTGATTGATATGCTCAGTTGGATGCAACAGCTCGGCGCGATGCCGCAGCGCCCGACTGGAAATGGCGAAGCGCTTATCCGCGGACGCTAACCCAGGGCTTGCGGGAAGATCAGGCCATCGAAGAGCACGCTCGTCGTCATAGACTATGTGTACCGGGCGCCGCTGGCCTGCGCCCGGTCGCGCTACGATGACACTATTTCATCGCGCATACGCTCTAACAGCGCCTGTAGATTGTAGGGAACCCCGTGCTGCATCTCCCACTTTGCCTCCATCTTCGGGATGATCAGCGAAGAGTAGAGGCAGGCAAGATAGAGTGGCGCAAGTTTTTGTGCAAGTTCAAAGATCGCGACCAACTGCTCTTTGGCTGCATAGCGTTCCCAGGGCTGAAGATACGCATCTCGTAAACGCTGCCTGCTATGAGCAATAGCAGACCATTTCGTTTCGGCTCCAAGTAAGAAAGGATACAGACTGAAAAAAGGATGCGCGATACAGCTATCTGTCCAATCGAAGAAAAGAGGACCAGCTCCGGTCAGCGCAATATTCTCGTCATAGAAATCTCCATGCTCAAGGGAAGCAGGAATAGGAGCCTCGGTCAATTGTTGGCACATAGAACGCAGCAGCGGAGTCAAAGAGTGAAGGCGAAGCATGTCCTCTGCGCTCAGGCTAAGAGGGGAGTTCGTCGTCAGCGAAGGTGTGTCTGCCAGGAGGATATCGAGTTGCTGAGCAAGCGTCTCTGTAGGGAGGTACTGGCAGCCGAGAGCGTGAAGGCGTTCGATATACTCTACTTGATCAATCTGAATCGCGGCATAGCGACGAAGAGCTTCCTCAGCGTCGTCGAGGTTCTCACTCTGACTGAGCAAAGCATCGCCAAAGTCTCGCATCAACATCCACTGTGTATCAGTGTCTACGGCAACAAGTGCCGGCACAGAGGTCGGATAAGCGAGCGCCAAATACGCTAAAAGAGCGATCTCATGAGCGAAGAATGGAGGTAATGCCTTGAGGTAAAACGTTTCTTCTGTTGTTTTCACACGTAGAAGATAGCCTCGCTCTCCTACCCGCAGTTGTTCAGGAGTATCAATGATGCGTTCTCCCAATTGTGCTATCTGTTGCTCCGTCCATGCGACTACCCTGGCAAACCAGCCAGGATGGTACCAGGGCACACGTTGAGTTTTGGAAGAAAGCGTGCTCCAGTCAGCCAGCCATTGCTCAATATGTGACCTGTGATCAGGTGATAGCATGCTCATGTGCGTCAGATCTTCAATATCAATCCATTGAGTAGGTGCAAGAGTAGTCAAATCAGAGGAATGCAACTCCATCACATAGACTCTGGAGAAGCATCTGGTTTCCCCGTTGTAAGTATTGGACAGACAACGCATGGTTGTCAGTTCTCCACCGAGTTGTCGGCGCATTTCGCGATTGAGGAGAGTAACGTCACTCCAGTGAGAATACTGTGTTGCTTCCCAGCCTATGTGAGGCAGAGACCAACCTTCTTGCTCGGAGACCAGGAGAATCCGGTTGCCTTGCGGATGGAGGATGATACCCATAGCGCGGTAAGAAAAAAGCGCTGGAGAAGCCATAATATTTCTGCCCCTTGTGTTCAGGTGTTTCTTAGAGCATATCATTATAGTAGACCCAAAAGCCAGGATTCTTCTGCACTTCGGGCAGAGCGGAAACTTGTCTCTTTCAGCAATCTCTGCTATCTTCTTGTTTAGACTAAAAGTAAGCTCAGGCAATCCTATCTTGCAGAAGATTGCCTGATGGAGTAATGTTCCACCAAACGAAAAAGACGGAGGAGCATGCTCCAGATGAACGGTACCACACTGAAAGACTTTCGTCACGCCATCTATGGGTGTTTCCAGCGAGCCGGCGATGCGTTGTTCAATACCATGGATGCGCTACTCACAGAGGATCGAGCGCGCTCGTTTCCTGAACTCTCGCTGTCACCGCATTTTGAGCGCCAATGGCCGAGTTTGTATGAAGCCTTTGAAGATGGGAAAATCGACCAGCGCCAGTTGAGAAGGGTCTTTGACGATTTTCTGCCCCAAGCAGGAGTGGGAAGCCTGCTGTGGGCCGGGGTCGATACCAGCGGGATTGCCCGTGCCCGAGCAGTGACTGCGGCGGACCGGAGCGCGCAGCATGTGCATAATCTGCCCACATGCGACAAACCGGTCACCTATGGATGGCAGTTCTCGACCCTGGTCGTCTTGCCTGAAACGCCGAGTAGTTGGACCTATATCCTGGATCAACAGCGAGTGAGCACAGAGACGACGCCTGCCCAGGTCGCCTTTGAGCAACTGTCCCAGTTGGCGCAGTCCAGACCGGAGCACACGATTGCCGTTCTGGACCGGGGGTACGACTCGACCTGGTTGTGGTGCCAATGCAGCACATTGTCCTTGAAAGGGACGTTGGTTCGCCTCAAGGGGAATCGCTGCTTGTATCGCGCGGCACCCGCGCCCTCTGGGAAGCGGGGAGCGCCCCGCAAAGATGGAGACAAACTCCAACCCGACGATCCGCAGACGCATGGCACGCCGTCCAACCAGTGGCAGGGTCAGGATGCCAAAGAGCGAGCCATCGAGATCTCTTGGTGGCACCATCTACATGTGAAAGGAGCGCGGTGGCTGAACCTGACGGTCATTCGGGTGGTTCGTCCTCATGCGACCAACACCGAGCGTGATCCTCGCGTCAGTTGGTTTGTCTGGATTGGGGACCAACACACTGACATCGTGCAGGTTGCTCTGGGGTATGTTCGGCGCTTTAGCCAGGAACACGGCTATCGCTTTGACAAACAAGCGTTGTTGTGGGAAGCCCCTCGTCTGCGGACTCCCGCCCAATTTGAGCGGTGGAGCCACATTGTCGCCATTGCTCACAATCACCTGGTCCTGGCACGCGACCTGGTCGCTGTCGAGTTTCGTCCCTGGGAAAACACGCACCGGGAACCGACTCCACAACAGGTGCGTCGCGGGATGAACAAATTGTTGCCACAATTGGGCACGCCTGCTCGTCCTCCCCAACCCCGCGGAAAATCGCCGGGTCGGGCGAAAGGAGCAAAAATCGGGAAGGCGAAGCGGTTCCCGGTCGTTCGGAAGACGCCGAAACTGCCACCATTGATCCCGAGGTGACCATTTCCCCTGCTCGATCATCGTTTTTGGTTCATTTCACGGAACTCCTGGTGGCGTTCTGGGAGATGGCTGTTAGTCTAAACAAGAA
>JBDTHH010000727.1:0-9900 GCA_039937055.1 Ktedonobacteraceae bacterium
ACAAGCACTGGCGTGTCCGAACTCATGAAATGCCAGAGAAAGCAGAAATAAGAGGTAGGTTAAAACAGCAGTGGCTAACCCTGGTGTAGTGAGGTTACGCAGAAGGTTATGTTCAAACGCATACATAGAGAGAATGAAGAAACTGCTAAGCCCAAGCAAAACGGCAACGGGGTGGAAAACGAAAGTCAGCCTGGAGGCAACAGGCACAACCCAACTGGCCGGTAAAAGCCGGAATTTGAGCCAAAAATTTTTGGGACTTCGCCTATCGCTATCTATCTTCTGGATTTTATTCATCACATGGCAGTAGGCGCGTTCAACATCGTCGGCTGTCACCGTGACCTGCTGCTCAGCGTGCATCGCTTGCGCAATAGCAGCATAAGAATACCCTCCGCGCACTTTTTCCAGCAAACCATACACGCTGGCAGAAATCTGAACATATTTCTCATTGTGGCTGATAACAATATAACGCGGGGTGCTCTGGGAGTCATCAACAACAATGCGTTCAATGATATCGGACTGGACAATGCCAGGTAAGGTTTCCACCTGACTCATACTATTCCTCCGTGTTGTGAAGCCATCGCTGGCTCTGGTTTCTCTCTCACCTGTGCCTGTAGCTTTGATTGACTGAGGACAACAACAAAGAATAAGAGGTCAATGAGAATGACCGTGACTTGATACAGCAATGCAATGTTATCCGCTACGGTAGTGGCACTTATCAGCAGTTCTCCCGTAAGGATATTCACAACAGCATGGGCTATGAATGGAGTGAGGAGACTTCCTGTCTTGATCCGCAATGCGCAGAAAGCCAGGCCATCCCCCATAAAAACGACCAACCACAGCCAACCGGCGGAGAAATGAGTTGCCATATGCAGAACGGCAAACAAGAATGAAGAGACGCAAGCCGCTACCAGTACACTGCTCAGCGCCATCTTTTTGCGCGAGGGCAGTTGCTCGATCGAGCTAAACAAGAGCCCCCTAAAGTGAAGTTCCTCAGCAGGCGCTGTCAGGAGGAAGAAAGAGAGGGCCTGTGGCAGCAGGATGAGCCAGTTTGTTTGAATTGCTACAATAGGAATGAGTACCACCCAGACGGCAGTTCTTAAGAGGATGTAGAGCACACACCACACGCCATCTGGCCAGGAACCTTTAGGAGATACTCCAAAATCAATCGTTGAACGCTTGCGCTGCATAAGGTAGAGAGTGCCTGCTATTTCGCCAAGATAGATCAGGACCGAGAGCCAGGCATATGCATGGAGCAAATACGCGGGCACAGCAAAAAGGCCTGCGACTACCAGCGGGAAAAGGAAGAGGAACAGGACATATCCTGTATTCTTCAAAGCGGCTCTCATTTGAAGTCCCCTCTCTCCGATTGATTCATGCTTATTTTGCCTGATCAGTCCTCTGTTCGCTTCAATTTGGAGTATACCCTGAAATTGAAGCGAACGGAGAATGCTTAGTCACGCTGTAACCTATGCCAGGCGATCATCGCTTGCAGGACAAAGGCAGTAGTGATGGTCTGACTCCCGTATTCCAAAACCGCGCTCACCTGGCCTGTAGGTCTTCCCAACTCCATGCGGATAAACTTACAGTATGGCCAGGCTTGTTCTTCCGCGTCATAGTTCTGTTTGAGAAAAAGCAGAGCCTGCTCTACCATAGGTGACAGGTGTTCACTCGACTCAAGGAAAGATAAACCTGACAATGCTAATGCAGTGCTTAATACGTCGCCTTCGCCGCCGATCTCCAATGACCAGTGCCCATCGGGTAGTTGACTTGTGCGCAGAAATGCCCCTGCGCGGTCCAGGGCAGGGGAATCGGCTTTGACCTTTGCTAAGAGGCGTATACACATAAATGTGCCGTAGTAAGGACCATGATACCAGGTGCTTGACCAGCTTCCGTCCGGTTGTTGATGTGCCTCGATGTACGCGACCCCTGCCTGGATAACCGGGGCAAAGCGGTCATCATCGTATAATGCGAGAGCATAGAGGAGATTGGCCATCACATCCACATCCGCGCCTATCCCCCAGAGAGCTTGAGCACAAGCCAGTTGTCTCTCTTGCTTCGGTGTGCGGCGTTCCTGGGGAATAATCCATGTTTCGAAAGAACCATCCTCATAAGAGTTGTCTGTGAGTAACGTGGTGAGTGCCGGTTCCGCGTACTCCTGAATAGCCGCGCGGTGTCCGGTATGGAGTAACGCCTGGATGACCTGAGCCAGGTCGTCGGCGTCGGGCGATAGTTCCGGTAAATCAGGGAAATAACTCCAGCCGCCGATACCGTCACGGCAACGACGTTCTAGCAGATAATTGATCTCGTAATCAAGAACTGGTTGTAAATCAAGCTGGAAAGCTTGTGAGGCTTGCCACAAAATATCAGCAAGAATCGCGCGTTGAAAGACATCGCCTGACTGATACTCGCTTGTGCCACTAAACCCTCCTGCATAAGGGAAACGCATGATATGAGACGCCTCTCCAAAGCCAAGCTGCCACTGCCGAATGAGATAGCGTAACGCCTGCCAGGCAAGGCACTCACAATCTGACCGGGCCGCAGGAAGCTCTAAATGAAACACGACACGCCTGGAGGCGCGGCGGCGGTTCGTCTCGGTAATTCTGAGAATATCACTCAGCAAGCTCTCACAACGCTCGTGCAAATCGTCCGCGACAATGGGCCACGTGATATCTGGGATATCGCAGAGCAAAGTGCGGGCCTGTGTGAGCGCATCAATGGCTAACTGGAGAACGACGCAGGCATGCCCATCATAATATAATTCATGGGCCAGTACATCCAGATCATCCGTACTTGGTTTGTCCGGGCGTTCTGGTAGCCAGCGGCTGAGCAGGAGCGATGGCGATTGATGCAAATAATCTTCTTTCCAGTCAGAGAGATCATCAAACATCTGATGGGCAAAATTGTAGAGGTCTAATGACTCATTGAACACTTCCATATACCGTTCATCGCCGCTTAAAGCTGCCAGGCCAGCAGGTACGCCACGACTCAATCCCGTTTTCCCGATCGCAATATCCATGGCGGTTTCCTCATCAAATTCTTTCCAGGAAACCGACCCATTGGCAAACTTCTTTTCTAACAAACACACGCGCTGGTAACGAGCAAAATATGAGCGGTAGCGTGGCCAAAAAGGAGAATCAGGCGGAAATAGCTGATGCAGGAGTGTATAGCCCTCTAGCTGAAAGGCAAAAATATGTTCCAGAAGCAGGGTAGTATCGTATGGTGAGAGATTGAGATCCATAAGCTTATCGGCATAGAGAAGGGAAAAGGCCAGGAGCTTGGTCGCCAGGCTAAAATCGGCGAGGGGAGCAGATTCTATCCTGGGAAAGAAGGCATCAACAAAGAGATAAGGGTAGCAGTCGTAAATGTTGACCGGGGCATTCTCGTTTAAGTTGAGATCGTGCCAATGCTGGTTTAAGAGACCAGCGCGCTGTCTCGTTTGCATCGCTCCTTGCCAGACCCTCGGCGGAAAGAGATCTTCACTAAAAGAAACAGAACCGAGCTTAATTGCTGCTTTGCGCATAACTCCTTGACCCTCCAGGCAGTCCATCTGCATGTAATATTTCTCCACCTCTGTGCAGCTTCACCTAGCCAACGCATCTGGTATACCCTACACAGAAGCAAAAAGCGTCTCCTTTCAATTCAGTGTTGGAGGCGTTGCAAAATTTGCAAGTTTTGCAGCGCCTCCAACACTTTTACACAATAAGGTCACGCGAATTCCTCACGTGTTAGGGCGAAGACGCTGAGAATCAAACTCTCCTGGCCAGCACCTAACCTATGTTTGCTAAGCAAGGAAGAACGTCACCGAGGCAAGCGTTGGCTCCGCAAAGCGGCCAGCCATTCCCAGCGCAAGCGTTGGCCCCGCAAGCGTAATCTGGACTAACAGCAGCAGCTAGCTCCAGGCGACGCTCCAGTTCATCAACGTTTAAGTCGAAGCCGTTAATACTCAGGATCTCTTCCCTCCCAGAGTTGAATGTTGACATCGTTCTTTTCTCTCTTTCTTCCTGTCAATGTATGATGTGATTTACAAGCTCTCATCGTCCCATCGAAATGCCTATTATATGCACAAAATTACCCGTTGCTGCTGCAAGCGTTAGCTGCACAGCCATTTCCTGCACAGGCATTCCCGCCACAACCATTCGTCCAACAATCGGCTGGTAGCATGCTGGCCAGTTCCAGGCGTTCTTCCAACTCGGCGATATCCAGATCGTACAGGACTAACATCTGGATCTCTTGCTGGTCCTCACCTTTCCCTAGTGGGTCATAATTGGAATACGTCATCTGTTTTCCCTTTCTTTTTTATCTCGCGGCAAAGCGTGCCGCACGCTCTTTCACGGAACACATGATCCCGGCCAACTTTGCTCCAAGGTCACCTGGCACAATGTGCCAACGTTTGGAGAACGTATGTACTTTCTCCAAACACCTGCTTAGCTAGCATTGGCTGGACAGCCATTCCCTGCACAGGCTTGCGCGCCACAGCTATCTACCCAGCAATCGGCTGGCAGCACGCTGGCCAGTTCCAGGCGTTCCTCCAACTCGGCGATATCCAGATCGTACAGAGTTAACATCTGAACCTCTTGCTGACCCTCTGCTTTCCCTCCAAGGTCAAGCCTGGAGTACGTCATCCATTTTTCCTTTCTTCATCTTGCGGCAAAGCATGCCGCACGCTGTTCGCAAAAAATGTCAAAGAAATGAGGCGGCGAGAACGCTCACGCTCAAACGGGTGGCCATTAGAGATCGCAGAGGTTCTCTATCTGATTTGCCACCTTAATACCAGCTCGATGAGCCACATAGGCTTCGGCAACGCTGGCACGATAGCGAGCGGCATACCCATCACAGTGGTTGGTGAATATATTTTCACTTCCGCCTTTTCCCCGCACTGCGCACCCACCTCCGCAATTCAGGGCATACCGGCACTGGCGGCAGATCTTATTGGTCGTCACATTTCGACTGCGCCACATCTTGCTCAGGTTCTCCTCAACCTCATACTTCCCTTGAGGAGTAATATGTCCCATTCTGACCTTCGCATCGCCAGTGCGCTCCCAGCAAGCATAGACACTGGCGAATGGATCGATGACATACATACTGGCATGCGCACCACAGAACTGCGCATGCAAAAACGGCTGGCCCTGCTGCTCAATCAAGCGCTGGGCCGTGTCCTTGAGCGGATCATCTGGACGGTGTATCACGTGCATCGCCGGATATTCAAGACGCTTCTGATTGAGTGCTTTGTCGAGCGACCACGAATCGAACGTCGTTTTGACACTGACATTTTTATTCGCGGCGTGAATGGGCGCGGTATAGGCTGAGAAATGCGGGTACTTGTTCCAGCCTCTAGCGATAATCTCTTCTGCCAGTTCCGGCAGAAACTCAATGTTGATGCGGTCGATGTTCATGCGCATGTTGATTTGTACGCCCCGCTCAAGCGCCATCGACACGTTTCTCGCAATGCGATCGAATGAGCCACTCCCATCGGCATAGATACGACGTTTATTATGTTCGAGCGCGGGACCATCCACCGTGACCTGAAGCATCTTGATACAATCGGGGCCGAGCAAATCCTCGTAGGCATCAAGATCAGTGAAATTTGAAACTCCCCAGAAACTGGCTTTACCTATGCTATGCACCTTGTCAATGATATAATCAATAACACGGCGATTACGCGCCAGAAATGGTTCTCCGCCGAAAAATCCGATGTTACGCACATAGTCATCCGCTGGCGGCAGATCATGCTTTGTCTCAATGTCAAGCATGCCATTAACGATACGATCGATAATCGGTTTGCTCATCGCGTGGAGAAGATGACTATAGGTGGGATCCGTGCGCATGTGATCCTGAAAACAGTATGCGCAACGCAGGTTGCAATCGTACGTGGGCATCAAGACGTAGCTTGGGGTCGCACGGAGCATCTTTGCATGATAGGCATTGGCAATTTTGACAAAGAAGGCTTCCTCTTCTTCGAGCGTTTTCTCTGTCAGATAGCCACGCCGTTTGAGCAGGTCGATCGTTGGTTCTGAGGGACGCGCGACTTCTCCATCTACAAGAGGGGCGGGTGTCCAGACACCATAGAGCGGCCTGGGTGGGTTCCTGCTCTCTAAAGAGCGGATATACGTAGCGACCTTCTGTGAAACAAGGTCGTATGCCCCGGTGTAACCATGCACCAGGAGCATCTCCTCGCTGTTATCAGGAAGATCCACGAAAATCGTATAGCTGCTGGCACGTAGCGGATACTGCCCTGTGTTCTCAGTGCTCTCTGCTTCGCAACTATCTTTACCCTTGCGAGGGGTCAATACAATGGGTACTTGCATTGATGCTCCTTTCAATAATCCACAAAAAGGTGCAACGCGATGAAAGAGTCAGGCCACACCAGCATGCACGTAACCGACCTGTGACATAACTCATCTTTTGAAGTATCACTTCAAAGGAAGTATAGTTTACAGAAGTCATAAGAGAACTATGATTAGATGTGAGTGTGAACACTTTGGCGTATGGCAGTATCCACATTGACAGTAGATAGCAAAACTGATCCTGTCTCGCTCATTCGCACTTTTCCAAAAATTGGAGAACGAAACGAACTTTAGCAGCACTCATTCGTAAAATGGAAGAAGCCGTTTTTAAATTAAAACAAGAGCGGAGGATGCGCATGCCATCAGAATTTCAAGGACCATTTTCTGGACATGAATACGAGTTATATCGATCCGAACAGCCACAGAGCACGACCAGTGCTTTGACTTCTCGGCAGAGAAAAATCGATCCCATGGGAATGATGGGGAAAATCTTCGCCAGTCTAGGAGCCATCCTTGTCGTGATTGGAGTGCTGGTTGCGTCTTTCCTTGGAAGCTTTGAGCCTCGCGGGTTTGGCTTCTTCTTCGCGATCCTGGCGGGTGTATGGGGAACGGGCCTGCTCTTTCTGCTGCTGGGGCTGGTCCTACTCCTGTTTTTTCGCAATGTCAGGTCCGCCGTCGTCGTCGATCACTACTTCATGGCCCTGATCAACCAGGATTACCCGGCGGCGTTTCAGTATCTCGATCCGGGGATGATGACACAGCAAAACGAACTGGACGCCCAGACCAGGTTCACCCAGCGTGCCCAGGCATATGATGAACAAGGAAGAATTAGCGACTACGCCCTGAGAGGGTTTAGCCTGAACCCGTGGAGTGCAAGGTACACGATCAAGATGAGGCGCGGCACGGGACCGTATATCGTCCATCTCTTTTTATTGAAGCGGGGTGATACCTGGAAAATCACCGGGTTTGATCGTTTCTAACGAGAAAGAATGCCTTGGTCAAGTTGCTCATCTATAAGACCACCACTTCATTGCCAATCCTGGTTTATGACTGACACTTGCTTGTTGATAGACGTTCTAATCCTGTTTAGAATAGAGCCACATGTATACATAAAGCCCTTCTCTATATGGAAAGGAAATGTGAACAAGCATGGTTAATAATCCTCCTGAATGGCAATCTGTTTTTAAAGCTTCAGGTGAAATCTCTGTCGAAAAAGCACGTGCAATCCTGAATGACAAGGGCACGCTGGCCTACACAGATGGTGGAGACTCGTGAACGTAAAGGGGCACCTGGCATAGGAGCGCCTGGTGCCCCTGCGTCCCCTACATAACTCAATGTGGTTTTATTGCAAGGGCACAACGTAGACCGCTGTGCCGTAGCACAATACCTCGCTGACGCCTTGCGCGATCTCGGTGGCATCGTAGCGTACGCCGATCAGGGCATTGGCGCCCATCTGCTGTGCGTGCTGGATCATCAGTTCATAGGCCTCGCTACGGGCCTGCTCGCAGAGATTGGTATAGAGCGTGATGTTGCCGCCCGCAAGCTGCTGGAATGCGGCCCCGATGTTGCCTACGATGCTGCGCGAGCGCACAACGATACCGCGCACAACGCCAAAATGCCTGGCAACACGAAAACCCGCCAGGTCATTGCTTGTCGTCACCAAACTGTGATCCAATGTCATAGCCATGTTTTCAATACCTCCACTGTAATGAATAGGTAACAGCACTCATGGATACAAACGTAGCACGCTTGCATCCCTCCAAATAGAGCGACTGCTCGTCTATTATTCTACCCCTACAATGGGTGATTGTCATCAATAATATACCGGTTTATAATATGCTGAGAAACGTTCACATACAGGGCGTAATTTCACCATACAAAACGATACAAGCAAAAATGGTTATGATAGGAAGGACACCTCAGGCGCTCGACCCGGTTCTGGTCATCAACGCCTATGCTCAGGGGATCTTCCCGATGGCGGATCACCGGGGCCGCATTCAGTGGTATGCGCCGGACCCGCGCGCTATCCTGGAGCACGACAACCTGCGTGTCTCACGTTCGCTCCGGGCCACAATGCGCAAGGGGTGCTACATGGTACGCATGGATAGCGCCTTCGAGCAGGTCATGCGCTGCTGTGCATACCGCCAGGAGACCTGGATCAGCGAGGCATTCATTGCCGCGTACACCCAACTGCACTACGCGGGGCTGGCGCACAGCGTCGAGGCATGGCGCGCCGGTGTACTTGTGGGCGGGCTGTATGGAGTGGCCCTGGGCGGAGCTTTTATGGGTGAGAGCATGTTCTCGTCTGCTACTGACGCCTCCAAGGTCTGCCTCGTCACCCTCGTTGAGCACCTGAAGGCGCGCGGCTATGCACTGCATGATACACAGTTTCTCACTCCCCACCTGGCAACACTGGGCGCGACCGAAATCCCACGCCGGACATACGAGCAACGCCTGCGCGCGGCCTTGCGCCTGCCCTGTACGTGGAGCGACGAGGAAAGCGCCGTTGTGAGAACAGAGTGAGTGGACTGCCACATAGGCATACACGCAAGCCAAAAAGGCTGGCCGCCACGCCCTACGGATCGCCCCCGTGACTCACGAGACAGGGGTATTGTGCCGGGCGGCTTCTTCCGCCTCCGCCAGCTCATGTAGCCGCTGATCGTTGGCCCTGTTGCGCTCTTCCACCTGCGCCAGCCAGCGGAAGAAGAGGGGGCTCATGACAAGGAGATCGACCAGGCCCGGCAGCAGCAGCAACGCGCCGCCGACAGCTTGATCGTTGAAGGCTGATATATGCAGTTGGGGCGGGACAGCGTACCAGGGATAGAATACCGCCCCGGAGAATACCAGCAAGAAGGCGAAGACATCGATGGGCTGACCATCCAGGAACACGTAGAGCATCTGCATGGGATAACTTAAGCGGCGCAACTCGTGTAGCGACCCCAGCAGAGGCCACCAGTTGAGCAGAGCCACAAACAACAAACTCAGCATTTCCAGGTGATAGAGACTTTCGTGGTTGAGCGCGAGATGATAGAGGGTCGGAGCGTGCCAGATCAGAAACGTCAGGTTAAAGGCGAGCGAGGCCACCAGCGGGTGGGTCAACGCCTGAGAGATGCGCCGTATACCCGTCCGTGCCAGCAACGGCTGCAAGAGCCAGGAGGGAGATGCGATCCAGAGCAGTGGCGCGCACAACGTCGTCAGCGTGACGATCTGCGCCATATGCACGGAAAATAACTGCGTCCTGGCAATGCTATCCACCGGAGTGAGCAGCACGAACGCCATCGCCAGGATAGCTACCGCGAAGGCGGCGACTTGATACGCTTTCAGAGGCATATCCTGGCTGTTCCGGCGACGTCCGCGCCAGATGCCGAGCACATAGAGCGCACACAACAGGATGATGCCGCCGAGCGCAACCGGGCTCCAGGCCCAGGTGAGATTCAAATCATTGATGGTCATAGAGGACTCCATTGGGATACTATCTTACGAATCAGTATAGGGCAAACGTGCCAGGCGTGCAACATTGGAGATATGGGCGGCGCGTCCCGAACCGCGTAGGGGCGATGGCTTGCCTCGCCCACATCGGGCTACACGGGCGAGGCAAGCCATCGCCCCTACGCGG
>JBDTHH010000728.1:0-6749 GCA_039937055.1 Ktedonobacteraceae bacterium
GCGGTTCGCGCCTCCAGCTTTTCTACGGGATGCTGAAAGTGGTCGCGTTCGCTATATACTACCTCATGGAGAAGAAAAACCTTGTCAGGAAATGCACAGGCCCCAACAGGCACTTTCCACACTTCAGACGTACGATTTCTTGCTGAGGCACGCTCTCCTCCGCGTGAGACCTTCGTCCAGATAGTACAGATGCTTTGAATCACTACCAGAGGGAGAGAAGAAACCATCCGCATCCTCCTGAAGATACGTGACAACGTCAGTTCAGCAAAGGCTGCGAGGATGGAGGCAGGGAAGGCAGGCTCACACAAAAGCGACTGCCCTCTCCCACGCGACCTGAACTCTCGACCCAGATGCGCCCTCCCATGGCTTCGACAAAGCACTTGCAGATGTAGAGTCCCAGTCCCGTCCCCCGTGTTGGGCCTCCCACATCACGCTTAAGACGCACAAAGCGTTCAAAGAGCAGTGGAAGCTCATCGGGGGGAATGCCAGGACCTGCATCTTGCACACTGAGACACACCGGAGCAAAAGGCGCCGGCTGGGCAGCCTCAATACTGATCACGGTCTGGGTGGGCACATACTTGAAGACATTGCTGAGCAGATTCTGCAACACGTGATACAGGGACTGCTGGTCTGCCCACACCACAACCTGCTCGGCCACCTGGAGACGAATCGTGTACGCCTGGACATCCAGAGGGTCAAGATGGGCCAGCACATCCTGCACGACGCGTCGCACAGGCACATGCTCACAGCGAGCAGGGGCAAACGCGCCAGCAGGCGTAACGGCATCCAGAACCCCATTGACCAGGCTGACGAGTTCTTCATAGTTGGCGAGCGCCCGCGTGAGCAGTTGAGTCCGCTCCAATGGGTCCAACTGCTCAAAATACTCCTTGAACAACTCGAGGAAGCTCCCCAACACGGCGAGTGGCGTTCGCAATTCATGGCTCACGTGCAGCAGAAATTGATCTTTCAGCTCATTGACCTGGTGCTGTTGCTCATAGGCAAGCGTGATGTGCTGTTTGGCCTGTAAGACCAGCAGGCGCTCTTGCTCGGCAACAAGAGCGCGCTGCCGAGCTACATGCACCAGGTCAACTGCCGTCCGTAGCCAGCAGACCACCAGGCCAAGTCCGAGCGAGGTGCCCAACCCAAGAATGCCCCCCTCCACGAAGTCCTGATCAGGCAACATTCCTCGTAACAGGAAGACATAGGCCAGTTGAAAGGCAATTCCATTGAGCACAAGACTAATGAGCAGGCCCCGATACCGAAAGAGCCAGCAGGCACTGACAATGGGCAGGAACATGCTGGCTCCATTATGCACGCGCGGAAAGAGGAACCAGAGCCCGGCGACTCCCAGCCAATACGAGAGCGTCACTATGAGCAGACGCGTGCCTCGGGAGAAGCTCAGCCAGGAGAGCGGGAACAGGTGTATCTGCCGTAGAAAGGCCTTCGTCCGATCAGGTTGCTTCATCGGTATGCCACCTCCCACAAAACATGATTCTTCTGTCATGGTGCTCTTCAGTGTACTCTATGGAAAAGGCTCTGGCAAGAGATTTCGGGATAGTGTCAAGCAAACGGGCAGAGAAGAAGGGTAGCCACGCAGCCACTCAGCTCGCTTGGAAAAATACGTATACTGGAGCTAGAGCAAGCACTCAAAATTATAGCAGGTTAAAGAGGGATGGTTATGTTTCTGGCAAGCATCCGAGAAGCGACTCAGGCGTTTCATAGTAAGCTTGAGCACGATTTAGATATATTCCATACGATAACCACCCTGGAAAGTTATACCAGGCTCCTGCAAAAGTTTCTGGGCTTTTATCTGCCAGTCGAACCACACTTACTTGGTGTACAGAACCGCTATGACCTGCAAGTGCATCTTCAACAGAGACTGAAATCACCGTTGTTGCTTCGTGACTTGAGCGAAATCGCGGCGCAGCAGGGAACCGGGGTTTCTCTTTGCGAGACACTTCCTGCGTTAACCTGTCCTGCCCATGTTTGGGGCTGCCTGTATGTCCTCGAAGGTTCCACCTTGGGAGGCACGCTCATCTCAAAGCACGTCACAAGAGTGCTTGGTTTGACCGCTGAGCATGGGTGTGCCTTTTTTGGCAGCTATGGAAGTCATGTAGGTTCGATGTGGCAGATGTTTACGCGCAAGCTAGAAGCATACGTATCCACGTACCACGAAGAGAAAGTCATTATTGATTCGGCTTGCGAAACGTTCGCCTTTTTAAGTCAATGGCTATTGAAGGAGTAAAGCATGAAGCAGTTGGCAGTTGACGCATCCATCGATTTAACGAATTGTGAGCGCGAGCCTATCCATATTCCAGGTTCTATTCAACCGCATGGCGTCCTCTTTGTCCTGGCCGAGCCTGCCTTCACTATTGTACAGGTAAGTGAAAATGTCGCTGATTTTTTCGGACGCGCTGCCCCTACAGTAATCAATCAAGGGGTAGAGATGATACTGGGGCAGGAGAACACTGCCAATCTGAGGGAGGCCGCGCAAAGAGACCTGCACGCCGTCAATATTCTTGCCTTTCACCTGCACAGCGGTGAGGAGGTCCAGCGTTTTGAAGGCTTACTCCATCGCATTGAAGGCTTGCTAATCCTCGAACTTGAGCCGCTACACAATGATGCACCAATGGCCTCCCTCGAACTATACACCAGGATTATGCAGACGACGGCACGCTTACAAAAGGCGGTGAATCTACGCGAATTATGCCAGATTGGTTGCGAAGAGATCTACACATTCAGCGGCTTTGACCACGTGATGCTTTACCAGTTTGACGAGAAGTGGAACGGTACGGTCATCGCGGAAGCAAAACGGGCCGGCATAGAATCTTTTCTGGGCCTGCGCTTCCCCGCATCGGATATTCCCAGCCAGGCCAGGCAGCTCTATCTCAAAAACTGGCTACGTGTCATCGCGGATGTAAACTATCAGCCCTCCGCTCTCATCCCCGCCACGAATCCTATCACGGAGACGCCGCTCGATATGAGTTACTGTGCATTACGCAGCGTCTCACCGCTGCATATCGAGTACATGAAGAATATGGGCGTGGTTGCGACACTGACGATCTCCCTGATCGCGGGGGAAACCCTCTGGGGCCTGCTGGTCTGTCATCATCAAACGCCGATATATCCTTCGCACACGACACAGTACGCCTGCGAACTCGTCGGGCAGATCTTATCTTCCTTTATTTCAGGCAAAGAAGAGTACGACCATTTTATGTACGACTGGAAGATCAAGACCATGCAGGGAAGCCTGCTGGGAAATCTGCCCAAGGAAGAGAACCTCGTCGAAGGCCTGGTCAAGTATGGGAAGAGCATGCTCGAACTGGTGAACGCGAAGGGGCTGGCAATTAACATTATGGACCGCTATGTAACGCTTGGCGGGGTCCATCGCTGCGTGAAAGTAGGCCTCTGTCCCGATGAAGCCGCCATTCAGGCCCTCGTTGAGTGGCTAAGCGAGCAGATGGTCGGCGATGTGTTGGTGACAGACGCGCTTCCCGAAGTCTATGAGCCAGCGCGGCAGTTCAAAAATGTTGCCAGTGGTTTACTGGCGATCAGCCTTTCGAGCGATAAAACCAATTATCTGCTGTGGTTCCGCCCGGAAGCTATCCAGACAACCACCTGGGGTGGCGACCCGACGAAATCTGTGGTGCTGGATGATAAGGAAGGAATGAGGCTACATCCTCGTAAATCATTCGAGGCCTGGAAAGAGACGATCCATATGACCTCTCTTGCCTGGCAAGAGAGCGAGAGGGATGCCGCAGCAGCGCTGCGCAGCGTTCTGATGGATATGGTGACGCGGGACCGCATCATCAAGCAGCGGCTCCGCGCCTGGCTACATCATGATTGAGTGGGTAGGTCTGCTGCCAGGTCCGTACCCATGCTTCGAAATCCTGAACCGGGATTGGACGCGAGAGAAAGTAGCCCTGAATGTTGTCACACTGATATGAGGCGAGCAGGTCTAAGGCCTCCTGGTTCTCAACACCTTCGGCGACAACTTTCAAGTCCAGGCTATGCGCCAGCAATATGGTAGATCGCACGATGGTCGCATCCACCTCGGATGTTGCCATAGGCCTGACGAAGGCGTGATCAATCTTCAACTCGTCGATGGGGAAGCGCTTGAGGTAGGCCAGCGAAGACTGACCCGCGCCGAAGTCATCAACAGAGATGGAGATACCCAGCTTCGTAATACGCTCTAAAACAGCAAGGGCTTTCTCCAGGTCTGTCATAACGGCGCTCTCGGTTACCTCGACACGCAAACAGTGAGGCGGGACATGATACTGCTCCAGGAGGGCGGCAATGTTGTCAGGCAGCGCGGTCTCGCGCAGGTTCCAGGCCGAGATGTTGACAGCAATGCTCAGCTCCAGACCTGCGTCGAGCCAGCTTCTGCACTGGCGTACCGCCGCCTCCAGCACCCACTGCGTGAGTGGCTGAATTAATCCTGTCTGCTCCGCGAGGAGGATGAACTGATCAGGGAAGATAAAGCCGTGTAGTGGGCTGACCCAGCGCACGAGGGCCTCCGCGCCATAAACTTGCATGGTGCTTAGATCAACTTTCGGCTGGTAATATAATTGCAGTTCATTATTCATAATAGCGGGCAGGAGCGCGCCCATCAGCGTCAGGCGTCGCAGCGTATCCTGGTCGTGGCTCGCCTCGTAAAAAGCCGCGCGTTCATGCGCCTGCCTGGCTGTGTACATGGCGACATTCGCATGCTGAAGCAAGCTCAGCGCATCGCTGCCATGCTCAGGGTAGAGGGCCGCTCCAATGCTCACCTCCATGTGCAGGGGATACTCGCCAACGCTGATCGGTTCTTGTAGCACGGCGTGTACTTTCTCGATTGCTCGCTGCACGTAAGCCAGATCAGCCATAGGGAGCAGGAGGGCGAATTCGTCTTCTCCAGGCCTGGCCAGGATCTCACCGCTAGTGACAATTTCATTGAGCCGAACGCCTACTTGCTGCAACAGAATATCGCCGAAGTGATGTCCGAAGGCATCCTTTACCTCCTCAAAGCGATTGAGGCCGAGAACCAGCAGCGCAGCCTGACTCGCGGTCTGCTCCGCGCCTGCAATCGCCTGAGCGATAGCATCCTGGAGGGAGACTCGATTGGGTAGGTCAGTGAGTGTATCATATAAGGCCTGGTGACGTAGCTGTTCTTCCATTGTCTTGCGCTGGGTAATATCATGTGCGGTGACGACCAGACCTTCGATTGCAGGATCATCAAGGCTATTATGACCAACACATTCCAGGGTGATCCATGAATCATCTGCCCGCTTTAAGCGCAGCTCAAGCTCAATCATGGTACCGCTACCCTGGAAAGCACCGGCCAGGATGGGAAAGGCTGCGGGTAGATCTATTGGATGGAGCAGGGCAAAGATATTCATGCCAAGCAGATCATCAGGGGCATATCCCAGAATACGCGAGTGTGAAGGGCTGGCGAAACGATACATGCCAACCGCGTCGAGAATGAAGATGAGATCAGTGGTCTGCTCGATAAGCGCGCGGAACAGCCGCTCGCGGGACAGCAATGCCTCTTCCGCCAAAACGCGATCTTTGATATCACGCGTCAGGCCGATCAGGCCAGAAATAGCGCCAGCTTCATCATAAAGAGGAGTAAGATGTGTTTCAAAGATAAGATCGCCAAAACGCTCGTCATAGGTCAACTCTTCACCATCCAGAGCCCGGCGAATAGATGCCATGGTTTTCGGAAAATCCTGGTAGACCTCAGCATAGGCTTTCCCCACAACCTGCCCGGCAGCTAATCCCAGATATTTCAGATTTTGACCTTCCGAAAGGGTGAAAATACCCTCACAATCAATGGCAAAAATGATGATGGATTGTTTGGCAAGCAACGCCAGGAAGATTTGCTTGTCTATAATCTGATCAGTTTGTAGAGTTTCTCCACGCGTAAGAGAGGCGGGTATGCTGTGGTTGGTCAAGTTCGCAGCAGCCCCCGAAATGCCGCGGTTGGTATGATCAGTACTACTGCGTTCTGGTACCCGTTCGATTGTTTGCTCCACGTTGCATTCCCTCCGACGATCTCTACTTCACCGATTGGTTCTCTTATTGAGTATCGGCAGCAGTGATGTAAAGATAAAGGCCAGGGTGCAAAAATACAGAGGAGAGCGTCGATCCAAGCGGTATGGTGACTTTTTGTGTTCCACGCTCAGGCGTGCTAGAATAGCAGCGAGTGTCGTTCTTGAAATGAATCGTCAAAGAGAGCAGAGGGCCTTTTATAGAAGGAGTTTCCTGTTATGAAGATTGAAGAGCGATTGGCCGAGCTTGGCCTCATCCTGCCCGAACCGCTGGTAATGCCGCCTGGGTTGAGATTATCCTTTCCCTGGGTACGTGTCCGTGGCCCGCGCGCCTTCATATCCGGGCATGGTCCCCAGAAGCCCGATGGCTCGCTGGCAGGGCCTTTCGGCACAGTCGGGGCGGAGGTCTCGCCCGAAGAGGCTCAGGCGTCTGCTCGCCTGGTGGCGCTGGCGATGCTGGGTAGTTTGAAGCGCCAGCTTGGCGACCTGGACCGCGTGACGGCCTGGCTAAGAGTATTTGGCATGGTGAACTCTGCTCCCAGCTTTCATAGGCAGCCCGATGTCATCAATGGCTTTTCCGATGTGATCCTGGCAGTCTACGGGGCGGACGCTGGCGCGCACTCCCGCTCGGCCGTGGGCCTGGCCGCGCTGCCGTTCAACATGCCGGTGGAGATCGAAGCCGAGGTCGAGCTCTCGGCCTGAAGCCCGGCGCTAGACGCG
>JBDTHH010000729.1:0-4994 GCA_039937055.1 Ktedonobacteraceae bacterium
CCTGGCAAACAATGACTATCACCGCATCGCGTCTCTGAAAATAAGCGCGCATGTAGAGACCCTTGTACAACAGATCAAGCAGGTGCTTGGCTCTCTGCGTGAAACGATTCGCGCGCAGTTCACCCTCCTGCAACAACGCTACTACGACTACCAGGAACTGCGTGCGCAGACCCATGCGAAAGATACTCGGCCGTTTAAAGAAAATCTACAGGCGGCGATAGAGAAGGTCGTGCAATTCGGTACCGCCTTCCGCATGGATACAGAAGGTCTACTCCGCGATGCCATCATGCAGTTGCTGACAGAACTGGCAGAACACTACCTGACGAACGGTGATATCTCTACATTTGAAAGCGAGTATCTGTTGCGGGCCGCAGAGTTATTTAGCGAACACCAGATTAACCAGGCCTCATTCATTGAGAAGAAAGCCACGCATACAGTGCGGCTTTCTCCACCGGTCGAGGGGCTGAGCGAACTCAAAGTCCTGCTTCAGACTCACTATACATACTTACAATCCCTTGACGAGGACTATGCCCTGAGCAAGAAGACCATCGAGGCCTATGACGCCTGGAAGACAGGAGTACGAGGCGTCTTTAGCAACCCGCAGGATGAATTTTGCCTGCAAACGGCCTACATCCACTTTGTGCGGCTCTTTTTCGTGCGCGTCTGCGAGGATCACAGCCTGATCGCGCGCCGTATCTCCGATGGGCCTTTCGCGCGCTACGAGCAGTATCGAACCGAGTTGCTCTCCGGCATCAAAGATACCTACCTGCGGCTGCTGGAGGAAACCTACCAGCGCGCAAGTTCGGTCTATCACAATTTTTTCGATCACCAGCGTCTCTTTGACTGGTTCTTGCTCGATGAATACACCATCCTGGCGCTGTTCGATCTGCTCAATCGCTACGACTTTGCAGGACTGAGTGCCGACGTGCTTGGCAGAGTGTACAACGAGGGCTATATTGAAACGAAGGATCGCAGCGAGCGAGGGCAGTTCTACACACCTCCCTGGGTAGTAGATTACATGCTGGATTCTCTGGGCGTCCCTGCTTACGACGCGACTATTACCATGAAAGGTCGGGAGTTTCTTGAAAAGACGGTAGGTGATCTCTCATGTGGCAGTGGCACCTTCTTAGTAGCCGCGGCTGCGCGCAAAAGCGCCCTGCTCCAAAAGTTGGTCACCGCCGGTGAAATTGATCCCGACTATGCCTTGCAACTCCTTACCGGCACGTTCTTAGGATTTGACCTCAATCCTTTTGCCTGTTACCTGGCCGAAATCAACCTGCTCATTCAATGCCTGCCTTTCCTGCTTGATGAGCGCGGCCAACTCTGTCGCAGTGTCGAACGGTTCCATATCTATTGCACCAACTCGCTTGAGCCTACCGTCGCGGAACAGGCTCAGGCCCTGTTTAGCGGCAAGGCAACCGAGCGCTTAAGCTTTCGACCTCCACGACCACGCGGGCAGGTTCTTTCAGAGGACGAGCGCAATGTGATCAGCATTAAGGGCGCGCGCGGACTACAGCCCGAACTCACCCAGTTCGATGTGGGTCAGCAAAGCGGCATCGATTATCTCTTCGGCAACCCGCCCTACGTCAGCGCGGGCGAAAGCCCCGATAACCTGCGCTATCGTAGCGAGGTCTGGAGCTACGGCATCTACCACCTGCTGCATCAACGCTGGGACCTGTTCGTGCCTTTCTTCGAGCGCAACCTGCAATTTCTGCGCCCGGATAGCGGGCGCCTGGGTCTGATCGTCTCCAACGGCATCGAGACAGAGGGCTATGCCGAACGCCTGCGCCAGTTACTCAGCCACGATTACACACTGCTACAAATCGACTTCTTTCCACGCTTGCGCCTCTTCCAGGATGCTGCCGTCGAAAATACCATTGTGCTGCTGGAAAATCACCCGCCGGACGAGGAGCATGAAGTGATACGGCGCAGGCACCTGCAAGCCGATTGTACCCGCTTCGAGTCCATACCACCTGTACCACAGGTGGCCTCCAACGGACAGGTCTTCCGCTGGCGTTACGATCCTATCCTTGACAGAAATCTTGCCGAAGGCACCGTTCCGCTCTGTGGTATTGTCTATGTCGGCACAGGGATAGTAGCGCAAAGCAAGGAATCGCTTGATCCGGTCATCCAAGGAAGACGGCAGAAATTATTTACACTCGACGATATTTTTTTACCACCATCTGCTGGATCAACGCGCCCTGCAGAATATACCGAAGAGGGTGTCATTGGAAATGATGTAGATCGCTACTATCTACGTCGCAAGCGTTATGTAGCCTATGAAAAATATAGAGATCAAATATATCGTCCTAGGCATCGCGCGCTGTTCCGCACAGCCGAAAAGCTCCTTCTCGGCGAAACATCCGGCGGCTACTATGATCGGGAGGGACTGTTCACTAATCACAGTGTCCAGGTCGTCGTACCCTGGAGCGCCTTAGAACGTGCGGGAGCTACTGAAGAGAAGGGGATCAAGAGCGTTTTACGCGAGTCTCAGGTGCTTGCCAGCATTCCCGATAGCCTGGCGCCCATTGCCGAACTGTTTGACCTGCGCTACCTGCTGGGGATCATCAACAGCGCCTTTATCCGGCGCTACATCGCCGCTAATATGCACGAGGGCACCAGGCAGGGCCGCGTCTATCCCGATATCTGGAAGCGGCTACCGATCAAAGTGACCTCCACTGATCGACAGCAGCAGATAGCCACGCTGGTTGACGCCATCCAGGGCCACTACCGGCAACTGGCGGCACAGCCTACCACAGCGGCGCTCCTGATAGATCCAGCCCTCAACTATCGCGATATTCAGGGCTATATTGCACGCGGCGAGTTACGCTTTGTGGGCGATCCCCAGAGCACCATCGCCGAGAAGCCCGTTCTCAAGGGGGAGCAACTCATCGTGCGCCACCAACCGCTGGCCTACCTGGAATCTTCTATACCCGCGCTGTTACGCTATCTCGAACTCTACCTGACACAATTGCACGCAAACCTGCAAGGCTGGACATGGGTAGCGGCGCGCAAGCGTATCGAAGCGCCTGCCACCCTGGCCGATCTCCAGCGCGTCATGGCCATGATTGACCAGAAGGCCGAGGAAAAGCAGCAACTCGTGACAACTATTGCTTCGCTGCTTGAGCAGGTTGAGATACTGGTAGAGGCTGTCTACCAGGAACCGGCCGATGCCGATCTCATGAGCAGCATCAGGGCAAAACAGCGGCGCGGCCACAACACAGGGTTGTTCTAATCTTGTCTTGACGCTCCATCCCCTACAATGCTATGCTGCAACTAGCACTCAGGGGCGCAACGCGGCGCCCCTCCTAGTACTGTATAAGGGGAACAGAGAACACTCATGGGCATCATAGAATCTCGCGTTGACCGTGGCAGCCCCGAATTTCAGGAGAACGAGCGCTTCTTCCAGCAGGCGCTGACTCAGTTGAACGAGCGCGTGCAGCAGGTGCGGCAGGGCGGCGGAGAGGCTGCCATCGCTAAACACCGCGCGCGCCATAAGCTGCTGGCGCGTGAGCGTATCCGCCTGTTGTGCGATCCCGATACGCCCTTCCTGGAGCTAAGCCCGCTGGCAGCCTGGGATATGTACGAGAACGACGCACCCTCGGCGGGCATCGTGACCGGGATCGGGCTGGTCGAGGGGCAGGAGTGCATGCTTATCGCCAACGATGCGACCGTCAAGGGTGGCACCTATTACCCGCTGACCGTCAAGAAACATCTGCGCGCGCAGGAGATCGCCGAGCAGAATCACCTGCCCTGCATCTACCTTGTCGACTCCGGTGGGGCCTTCCTGCCACTCCAGGCCGATGTCTTCCCCGACCGCGAGCACTTCGGGCGCATCTTCTATAACCAGGCGCGTATGTCCAGCCAGCGCATCCCGCAGATCGCCGCCGTCATGGGCTCCTGCACAGCCGGTGGCGCCTATGTGCCCGCCATGAGCGACGAGACAGTGATTGTACGCGGCAACGGCACCATCTTCCTGGCAGGCCCACCCCTGGTGAAGGCCGCCACCGGCGAAGAGGTCAGCGCGGAGGACCTGGGCGGGGCCGATGTGCATTGCCGCACCTCCGGCGTGACCGACCACTACGCGCTCAACGACGAACATGCCCTGGCCATCTGCCGCAGCATCGTCACTAACCTCAATCGCCGCAAGTACATTCCCTGGGAGGTCCACGAACCTGAGTCGCCGCTCTATGATTCCGCCGACCTCTACGGGATTATCCCTAGCGATAGCCGCAAGAGTTATAACGTGCGCGAGGTGATTGCGCGCCTCGTCGATGGCAGCCGCTTCCACGAGTTCAAGGAACTCTACGGCACCTCGCTGGTCTGCGGCTTCGCGCGGCTGATGGGCTACCCGGTGGGCATCATCGCCAACAACGGTATCCTCTTCTCGGAGAGCGCGCTCAAGGCCACGCATTTCATCGAGTTGTGTGGGCAGCGCCGTACACCACTCATCTTCTTACAGAACATCACCGGCTTTATGGTTGGTCGCCAGTACGAGAACGGCGGCATCGCTAAGGACGGCGCCAAGATGGTCATGGCGGTCTCCAACGCGCCGGTGCCACGCTTCACGGTGATCATCGGCGGTTCGTTCGGCGCCGGCAACTACGGCATGTGCGGCCGCGCCTATGAGCCGCGCCAGTTGTGGATGTGGCCCAACGCGCGCATCTCGGTGATGGGTGGCGAGCAGGCGGCAAGCGTGCTGGCGACGGTCCGCAAAGAAGGACTGAACGCGCGCGGCAAGACGATGACCCCGGAAGAGGAGGCCGCCTTCAAGCAGCCCATCCTCGATAAATACGAAGAAGAGGGCAACCCCTACTACAGCACCGCGCGCCTGTGGGACGACGGCATTATCGACCCACGGGATACACGCACTGTGCTGGGGCTGGGCATCGCGGCTGCGCTCAATGCGCCCCTACCCGATACACCGTTCGGCGTGTTCAGGATGTAACCTGGCCAATGCAGGAAACCGCGATGCGTGCTGTGGCGGCGCGGCT
>JBDTHH010000730.1:0-4350 GCA_039937055.1 Ktedonobacteraceae bacterium
GCCAGGTGCTGACGACCGATATGATCATTGAGCGCGTCTGGGGCTATGACGAGGCCGGCGATTCCGGGCTGGTGAAGACCCATATTCGCCACCTGCGCCAGAAAGTTGAACCCGATGCGAACACCCCGCAGTACATTATGACGGTCCCCGGTGTGGGTTATACCTTCACAGCCCCGGTCACCATCGAGCAATAATGGGTGTTCATACGGCATGCTAGCTACACATAGATGGCATGCCGTGCTAGCATGGCGACCACCAGGGTCGCCACTACACATAAATGGCATCCCATCAAGGCCTCTTTCAGCCTCTTAACCAACTTCTCTGCATCTTAACCAGACCGCAACAAACTTTGCACGTCTGTCTCATCCACCACAATGTATAATCAATTCCAACAAATAGTTGTCCCAGGACTACAAAAAGCGTGAAGTAGTGTTTTCACGCACACAGCGAGCAACAATAATGAGCAATAAACGTCGAGGGGCGGCGGCCCAGGTAATACGCACTGAGAAACTACCGGCAGCACCTTGCCGGTGTCCGTCGCTCTCCTATTTACACATTGAGCGGCAGATGACGGTAGAGCGAGAGCCAGAGGCGCCAGAAAACGCTGGAGGCCCCCAGGTAGTGCCTATGCCGGCGGAGCTAAGCAACATCCTGCGCGATGCGCTGAGCAGACGCTTGCCGCGCGCGGCTCCGCTCAGCCTGCTCCTGCTGCATATTACGCAGCTTGACCATATGCATATCGTACCCCAGGCGGAGGTTTCCTCCACACGCCAGCGCTATCACGCGCCCGCCGGTCTCCTCGACCAGGTACTGGCAAATGTGCGCCGCGCCGTCAGGGTCGACGACGACATCCTGACCTATGAGAGCACGGCGGCAGCCCTCATCCTGCCGGATGTCGAGCAGGATGCGGCCTGGAATATTGCCGAGCGCGTTTACCAGAGCATCAATCTTCTGCAGGCGGAAACGGTGATTCCGCCACTCAAGCGGGAGACGGAGATCCTGATAGGCATTGGTTCGTACCCGGCACAAGGCGGGTCGATGGAGCAGCTATTATATCATGCCGGGCTGGCTACCCATATACTGACATTGCGTCCAGCCCTCATGCCACAGATGTGGCACAAGCCGCCACAGCCGGCAGGTGACATAGCCGCCAACCACGCTCCATCCTCGTATCAGCAGCGCCAGGGCAGCATCCCCTTCATGGAACTGCCCAATGGGCTACCCAGGCGCCTGAAACAACTGATCCCCTACTACCTCGCACTGGAGCTACGCTGCGCACCTGTGGGGCGCGACCACCACTACCTGACGGTCGCTATGGCCGATCCCGCCAATACCCAGGCTATCAACCAGCTCAGCAAAACGACCGGACTGACTATCTTCCCCGTGTCATGCGACGCCACGGCCCTGAGCGCGTTGCTGGCCACCGGGTGGTGACTCACTCTCTATATTGAAGGTGATGAATATGACAGTGGTTACTCAAGAAACTTAACCAGATTATAACCGTTTCTCAACAGCAAAGGGCGGCAACATTGGTTACTATAGTATGCAATGAGACAATATTTGTAGTTCTCAGTGTTAGTACGCTTGTATAGATGGACTTATCTACAATTTGAGGAGAGCACACATGGTTATGTCAGTAATGCAGGAAGAGGATGTCCTTTTAACTTTTAAAGAGGCAATGGGTTATCTGCGCGTCAGCCGCTCAACGCTCTACAGGCTCATGTGGTCCGGGCAGCTCACCGGCCACAAAGTGGGCAGCACATGGCGCTTCTATCGCGAGGATCTGCGCGCCTGCGTTGGTCGCGAGACCCCGACGCCGGTGGCGAAATTGCAAGCCAGAATACAAGCCAAACTTGCTATGGGCTAAAAAACACTCTCTTTTCTATAGCAAATAGATATGGAAAAGCCGGAGAGGGGCTAGTTGGCCAGCCCCTCTCCGGCTTTTCCATATCTATTTGTCGATTAAATCCTATCGAAATCCACGATCTTCCAGCCATTCCCCACTTTACTCACAGTCAGGAGAACAGTATACGTGGAATTGGACCGGGTAATATCGACAAGCACTGTATAGCTGGAGAGATCCAATTGGCCGCTAGCCGTGGTGCCGTTAGCCGGGGTAGCGGACTGATAGGAGCGCACCACGCCGGACTGGCTATCGCGACTGCGGGCCTGTTGCGTAAATTGCGCCGGGGTAAGTCCACGAATTGAGCGAGCAGGAGCCAGGTCCTGATAGGCGGCCGCGTAATTCTGTGCCTGGATATTGCCATAGTAGTCGTTGACGACGTGGGTCACACTATCGAGCTGCTGGGACACGGTGTTAGAGAGACTGTAAAAGACCCAGAAGCTCAATCCGCAACTTACAACCAGGATAGCGCTAACTACAGTGATAGAGATCCAGATCCATTTTCTTGAGCTTTTCGAAGCTGAAACAGGAGCCGGCAGGGTGGGGGGAGCGCTGGGCGGGTATGCAGGAGCAGGGGCGCGCCATGAGCCATAGTTCCCAGACGTTGCCGGCCTGGTTGCTACTGCTGGTGGTGTGGCAGGGACCGTGGGGGCACGCTGAGCAGGAACAGGGGGGAGGTTCTGATAAAAGGAGGGTGGGGGTGGATAAATGAGGCCTTGCTGAACGGCCTCTTCCAGCGATGGTGGCGTCGGGGGAACCGCCTCCTGAGACGCGGGCGCTGGCTCAGGAGTCTCAGCGCTCGCAGGAGTTTCCGGGGGAAACTCATAGAACGACAGATCCACCTCACGTGCGTCCTGGCTGTCAGCCTTTTCAACTGGCTGCTGGTCAGAGGATTGCATACGCTCAAAGCTCCTTGGTGCGAATTATGCTACCCGCTAACCGTATCAAATTAGGGGTGCCATGTCAAGGAGAGGACGATCCGCGTGGGGCGATGGCTTCGGCTCCTCTTCGGCTCCCCTTGCCCGCCGACAATGCCTCGCCCACGTAGGCCTACACGGGCGAAGAGGGAAGGTCGTGGGGGAGGTCGGCCTGCAATTCAAATTCCGCCTCCATCTCTTTGCGGACCTGGAGTTCGGCCTCGGAACGCGAAAGACCGGACTGACGAGCGCAGGCGATGACGCGCTCCATAAACGTGCGGCTAATCTCCTCACGCTGCCACTTTGCATCGGGCATAGGACGGAGATGGACCAGCGAGCAGGGATAGAAGTTCTCCTCCTTCAGACCGAGGGCCAGGAGTTGAGCATATTCAGCTACCGCCTGAGTGATCATTGGTTGAGAGAAGAAATCGGGCTGTGTGCTCGATACAATTAAAACGCCAGAGATGCGGCCCGCGCGCATAACCGGGCAGGCACAGGCGCTGCGTTCAAATTCATCAACCACAAATTGCTGGCGCTCCTCGCCGCCCCGATCGTCCCAGATCTGCATACGTTGAAACATAGCGGCAGTCCCGGCCAGCGTCGTGCTGCCGAGGTAGGCTTTACTCTCCTGACTAAGGGGCCAGGGAGCAGTGCCGCGCATCTCCGCTTCGTAGAGCGAATGAATGCCGTCAGCTCGTGGGGCCAGCAGATCAGCATAGGTGATAGCGAGTCCCTGGTGCTCGGAGTCAAGTTGCTCCAGCGCTGCCTCAAAGACGGCGGATGTGACCTGCCAGCGGCGTGTATCGTCCTCTACAGTCATCGTCACCAGGTCCAGCACGCGGCGATAGATGTCTTTCTGGACCTCGCGTATCGCAGGCGTGAAGAGCGCGTCCAGGGTGCCAGGGAAGGTTTGTTCGATCGCCTCAATGAGATCGCGTCGATGTTCTGGAAGCGCCTCTACCAGGTTCTTGAGATGGACTGTGCGGGGTTCACTGCCATGGAACCAGCGATAGACGGTATTTTCAGAGACCTCAAGCGCCGCTGCAACTCTGGCGATCTCGGGTCGATCCTGTTTCAGAATATGCTGCAAGAGGGCGCTAAAAGGCGAAAGCTGGGCCTCTTCAAGGGCATCATCATACGCCGGAGATTGATGATAAGGAGTGGCGACCTCGTGTACGGTACCGGCTAATTGTAATTTAGAGGAGGGCCTGGCTTTTTGCCGTCGCGCAGGCCGGCCGCGCGACCTCGATTGTTTGACTACTTTCTTCCCCTCATCCATACGCATCCTCTTCCTTAAAACCATACCACTAGAACAGCTTCAATGATAAAAAAGTGTTAGTCTTTTATCTTTCTTGCGCCAAATAGATATTCATAAAAATTATAACACATGTCCTACATGCTTAACAGGTTTTCGCGAATGCATTTTCCTGGTGTTCCATCGCTGTTTATGGGTACAATATTATAAAGGGGTAGCATGTGCATGACTTTGTGATCTGTTCTCATGTCCCGTAGCGCGTGGCTTGCCTCGCC
>JBDTHH010000731.1:0-13697 GCA_039937055.1 Ktedonobacteraceae bacterium
CAGCTTGGCGACCCGCTGGAAACCGTCGCCGGCCAGTTAGCCTCCGCGCACGTGAAGACGGTCATGGAGATTGCCATCCGGCTCAACTCGGCAGGAAGGACCAGCACGGGCGCTACCATGATCGATGTGCTCCAGGCCAATATAGCCGCGGTTACCACGCTCCCCTGCGCGCATGTGCATTTCCACGTTGTGCCTATGGGGGACATGGACGAGGTGGCGCGGCGCCACCTGGAAGAGCTACTCGTGCCACAATTTCGCGAAGGGCTGGCTATCGCCGCTAGCCACAAATTTCTTTTTGGATTTGAGCATAACGAGCCGGCCGTCGGCCTCTTTGCGACGCCTGAGCGTTGCGCGGCGTTGTTGGAGACAGTGCCTGGGTTGGGTTTCGTCTGGGACCTGAATCACGCGACGCCAGAGCAGTTGTCCGCGTACCTGGCGCTGGCTCCGCGCATGACCATGCTACATGTCGCCGATACCCCGCTACCGGAAGTCAACTATCACCTGCCCCTGGGCCTGGGAGCTATCGACTTCACGCTGTACTGTCAGGCGCTGATGGAGGGCGGCTTCCACGGTCCTGCCATCTTAGAGATCGGCGGCCTGCTTAAATCGGGGGGCTATGGGCGCGATACCGACGCGGCACTCGTTGATTCCGCTAAACGCCTGCGGGAGGCGATAAACGATGCGTTTGGTGCCCTTAAGAAGCTGAGAGCGACGCCAGAGGCACACACAGATGATGAACCTCCCATGTAGGGATAATGGCATCCATCTGCCCTCGACAGGGACACCAGCGCTATGCTACACTACAGGCGGATTATGTGGCTGGGTTCATCCACTCTTCGCCATAGCGAAGTAAAGGCTTTCCCGATACGAACGTTATTATTGTTGTGAGGCACCATTGACACTACAGGGATTACTGGCATTACTGGCACAGCGCGCGGAATTTCAGCGCCTGCTCAAACGACTGCGCGCCGGCGAGGGACTACCGACTCTTACAGCTATCACCGAAGCAGCGCGCCCGTTCATCATCGCCGCGCTGGCAGAGGCCCTTCAGCAGCCGCTATTAGTGGTGGTTGAGGACGAGCTACAGGCCAGCCAGACAACTGAAACCTTGAAGACATTTGTAGGGGAGCAGGATAGCGTCCTCTACCTGCCGGATCGCGACGCCCTGCCCTATGAGCGCCTGATGAGCGATACCCTCACAACACAACAGCGCATGAACACGCTTATCTGCCTGGCGAAGCGCGAACGCCAGGTGATCGTTGTCTGCTCCGCGCGCGTGCTCACCCAGCCCGTTATCCCGCCGCAGGAACTTGTCGCTACGCTCTACAAACTTGAGGTGAGCCAGGAGGTCGACCTGACGCTGATGCTCGATCACCTCTACAATCTTGGCTACGAGCCGGTCACCGAAGTTGAGGAGCCGGGACAGTTCAGTCATCGCGGCGGCATCATTGATCTCTTCCCGCCGACGCTACCCCGGCCCGTACGTATCGAGTTCTTTGGCGACGAGATCGAGTCATTGCGCACATTTGACCAGGAGACACAGCGCTCGCTCAATCCTATCCCTTCCTGTGTCATCGGTCCGGCACGCGAGGCCCTGCCGCAACGCGGCCCACAGGTGGTCGCGGAATTGGAGCAGCTCGATAGCCGGATACTGCATAGTGATGCCGAGGAGCGCTGGAAGAATGATCTGGATCTGCTGCGCCAGGGCCGCTCATTTGAGGATATCGTCTTCTACCTACCCTATCTGCACACGCTAGCCACCACGCTTGACTACCTGGCGCCCGGCGGACTCGTCATCGTGGACAACCCGGAGAGCATCCACAACCGCATCGCCGAACTCGACGCGCAGGCCGAGGAGCTCAAGGCGCGTCTGGAGAACGATCGCGAGAACCCGGCCCACCTGCGCGCCGCAAACATCTCCTGGGACCGCATCGAACTGCAACTCCAGCAGCGCCGCCAGTTACACTTCGCCGGTATGCTCTCGGCATCCGAAGACGAATTTGACACGGACCGGCCGGGCGCAGGCGAACACCTGGTGCCCCCGTTCGGAAGCGCCAATTCCTATGGCGGGCGGTTGCGCGCCTTCGCCCTCGATTGCCGGAAGGCGCTCGACAACCGCGACCGCGTGGTCATTGTTACCACCCAGGCGCGGCGGCTGGCCGAGGTCCTGAGTGATGAGTCCATCCTGCACAAAGCCGCCATGTATGTCAGCCCCGGCACCAGTATCAAGACAGTGCCAGAGCCGGGAACGCTCACGCTGCTCCAGGGCCAGTTGACGGAGGGCTGGCAGTCGCGGGGACTGGCGCTCCAGGTCTACACCGATACCGAGATCTTCGGCTGGTCGAAACGCCGCGCCAGCCAGCGACGCAAACCTATGACCCCTTCCTCCTTCCTGGCAGAGGTTAATCCAGGCGACTATGTGGTCCACCAGGAACATGGCATCGGGCGTTTTGAGGGACTGGTCAAACTGCATATGACCGGCGTCGAGCGCGAATACTTGCTCATCCGCTACTCTGGCACCGACAAGTTGTATATTCCGACCGACCAGCTTGACCGCGTGACCCGCTATATCGGCATGGGCGATGCGGTGCCCGCGCTCAGCAAGCTGGGCACGACCGAATGGACACGAGCCAAGGCCAAGGTCAAAGAGAGCGTGCAGGATACTGCGCGCGAGCTGCTGCGTCTCTACAGCGCGCGCGAGGCGGCCGAAGGACACGCCTTCCCACCAGACTCCGAGCAGCCCTGGCTACAAGAACTGGAGGACGGCTTTGCCTATGAAGAGACACCGGACCAGGCCCGCGCCATCGACGAGGTCAAGGCTGACATGGAGCGCGCGCGGCCGATGGACCGGCTGGTGTGCGGGGATGTCGGCTATGGCAAGACCGAGGTAGCCCTGCGCGCCGCCTTCAAGGCTGTGCTCGACCAGCGACAGGTCGCCATTCTGGTTCCGACGACGGTGCTGGCGCTGCAACATTTCAACACATTTAGCGAGCGGCTCAAGCCTTACCCCGTGCGCGTTGAACTGCTCAGTCGCTTCCGGTCGGAGAAAGAGCAGAAACAGGTACTGGAGGACCTGGCCTTTGGCAAGGTGGATGTGATTATTGGCACGCATCGCCTGTTGCAGAAAGACGTGGTCTTCTTCAACCTGGGCCTGCTGGTCATTGACGAGGAGCAGCGCTTCGGAGTCAGCCACAAAGAGCGGCTGAAGCAGATGCGCACCGAGGTCGATGTGCTGACGATGACCGCCACGCCTATCCCGCGCACGCTGCACATGTCGCTCGTCAATCTACGCGACATGAGCGTGATCGAGACCCCCCCCCAGGAGCGCCTGCCCATTCGCACGGCCATTCGCGAGTATGATGAGCACCTGATCCGCGAGGTGATCCTGCGTGAGATTGATCGTGGCGGGCAGGTCTTCTTCGTTCATAACCGCGTGATGGGGATTCAGGTCATCGCCCAGAAACTCCAGCGCCTCATTCCAGAGGCGCGCATCGCCGTCGGTCACGGGCAGATGGCCGAGGCACAGTTGGAGCGCGTCATGATGGATTTCTCCAACGGGGAGTACGACGTGCTGATCTCCACGACGATCATTGAGAACGGCCTGGACATCTCCAACGCGAACACTATCATTGTGAATAACGCAGCGTTCTTTGGGCTGGCACAGCTCTACCAGTTGCGCGGGCGCGTTGGCCGCTCGCCGCAGCAGGCCTACGCCTACTTCCTCTACAACAAAGGGGCGAAACTCACCCCCATCCAGGAGAAGCGCCTGCGAGCAATTTTCGAGGCCACAGAGCTAGGAGCAGGCTTCCGCATCGCCATGAAGGATCTGGAACTGCGCGGGGCGGGCAATCTTCTGGGGGCCGAGCAATCAGGTTTCATGAATACCGTGGGTTTCGATCTCTACTGCAAGCTGCTGGCCGAAGCGGTGCAGGAGCTACAGGGGAAACAGGCCGAGGTGAGCACGCCAGGCGTGTCGGTCGATCTCCCGCTGGATGCCTACCTGCCCGACGAGTATATCGGCGACCGCACGCTCAAAGTCAATTTCTACCAGCGGCTGGCAAACCTGCACACACCTCAAGATGTCGAGGCCATGACGGCTGAATTGAACGACCGCTTCGGCACGCCCCCACCGCCTGTGCAAAACCTGCTGGCGCTGGTACGCCTCAAAACGGAGGCGGCGAACCTGGGCTTCGAGGCCATCTCTTTGAAGAACAACGAGTTCGTGCTGACCGTGAAACGCAGTATCGTGCCTAACCGTATCGCGCTCTACCGGCGTTTCCGCAACGAAGCCCACGTCCAGCAAGGTGTCATTCGCATCCCACGCCGGCTGTTTGGGCCAAACTGGTTTGAGCAACTCGAAGAGCTATTGCAGACAATTACCACGGCGGCATAACGGGCGGCTAGATCTTTAACAGACCCCGCCCCTGAAGTTCACGCAGGATACTTTCCACCTCCTGTACGCTCTTCCTGACACAACGGGCGAGGTCGGAGACGGTGCGGTTGCCATCAACCAACAAATAGATCGAGCGCTGACGGCGCGTAAGCGGCAAGGCCAGGACATCATGATCCACACTTAAGCGTTGCGGCGTAATCCATTCTAAGCCTGGCCTATAGTCCTGGTCTTCAGCGGCCCCTCCCAGATAGCCACCTACCTCGTCGGTTACTCTACTGATGTCCAGGGCATCGGTATTTACTTGCCTATAGTTCGCGGGGATCAATGCAGCAGAGGCAAAGTTGACGCCAACAGCGTTTAAGGCACCTGTGACAGGGAGATTAGGCGTTGGACGAGGGGTATCCACAAAGAAAGCAAAGCGTATCTGGCGCCAATTGAGCATCCTGTTGAGCGCATCCGGACCCGGCATCTGACCAGAATATGCGTAGATAGGTTGACCCATGTAAACGTAGACCTCCCCCTCTTCAAACCAACCATTACGCGGATGCTCTATGCTCAATAGCCCACTTTGCCGTCTCGCACGAAATAGTTCCAATACCTCTCCCAAACTTCCAACTATAGTGTCCCGACCTTTTGCCATACGTGGTCCCCCTCTTAAGGCTCGCTATAGATGCAATACACATAACTAGAGGACTCGAAAGTCAAGTTGATTTTGGACAGCCATAATAGAACTTAGCCATATATTTGGCATAGTGATACAAGTGTTATATCATAGATAAGAAGATACTGGAAGAAGCTGCGATAGTAATTTCTGACCTTTGCGAGATTCTTAATAAAATTTTTACGTTGGCTGGCATGTAGAAAGGGCGAGAGCTCCCTGAATATCTCTAAAAGCATGCAGGTTGACGCGTCGGTAGCGCGTAGCTGACTTCATAGGCGTACACGGAGACATTGATGATAGGGTAATTTGCCTACGCGTTGAGACGACAGAGGGGCAAGATGGCAGCAAGGGAACAGGGAGCGCCCGTACATCTCTGACTGGCCATGCCCCAGCGGGCGACCGATCTGTAACACATGGCTAGCCTCGCTGTCCTGAGAGTAAGAGGAAGGGCGCTACACAGTTATGAGCGGCGAGTATGCATCAAATGAAACATAAGTCCTTGCTTGTAATCGAAGAGGCTGGCTTTGCCATTCTTCATGACCTGGGTCACAAGATTGAACAGAGTGGAGACCACTTGCAAGCGTGTCTGATCGAAGCCGTCCTGCTGGCGTAAGAGTTCGAGCAATTGCGAAGGACTTTGTCCTGAAATATCCAGCCCCAGGCGCACGGCCTCAATCCGCAACCAGACAATCAATTGATGACGCATCTCCTCAAAAATAGTCACATCTTCGTTACTGACGGTGACGCCTGCGTTTTCCGACTGCGTAGGAGCGATTCCTGAGATCGCGGGAGATGCCGCGACTGGAACGCGTGAAGGCATAGAAACAGGAGCCGCGATGCGCGTCTGCTCAGGGGGAGCAACGCGCGTTGCTAGAGAAGGCGGCAATTCTGCCACGCGACTGGAAGCGGGTTTGCCATTCACAGCAGCCGGGGAGACCGAGGGAGCAGGCATATCGGCCGGGACAGGTATCCCCGGCTCTGCCTTATACGCACCTGGCGTGGCTGAAGCCGCTGGCGCCCAGGGTGGAGATGCGGTTACAGGGACGCGTGGGCCAGTACCTGGGGTTCCGGGTGCGCTGCGCCCATCCACCACTGGCACGGGTTTGCTGACCGGGCGGGAGGGCACGGGCAAGGCAGGTGCCGCTGTACGCTCTCCTGGTCCCGCCGTCGACCACCCATCGCTTGTGGGACCAGGCCTGGTTTCACCGCGCACCTCTTGCAGAGACTGTTGCAGTTGCATGGTCATCTGGGCAATCTGTTCCCAGCCAGGTTCGGCTCGCCTGGTAGCATTCGTGGTAGACCACGAAGGCACAGGACGAGGGCTTCCAAAAAGCGATTTCTTCGTGTTCTGGCCCGCCAGGTGAGCGCGGAGGCCATCAGCGACTGTCGAAGCAGAGGTTGAGATGAGCATGCGGACATCAGCCATGCGCTTGCGCCCCTGTTCTCCAAAAAAGGCCCGGTTGCGCTGCACAAAGTGAATGAACAGGCGCTCAATCTGACTTTGCAGGTCGGGCGACATCAGCTCTACGCGGTTCCAGGCTATGAAATCGATCGAACTCAGGTAGAGCCAGACCTCCTGCCGCTTCGAGCGATCAACAGGGCGCATACGCAACGCTTGAGTACGATAATCATAAAACCGTGGGTAGCAGAAGTTAGCAATCAAGGTCTCCGCCAATTCAGCTTTCAAACGAGCAAGTTCCGCTGGCGGAAGCTGACCGAGAAAAACTCCCATCATCGCAACCCCTTTCTACACGCGCCCATCGGCGCCGCTATAAGATACTAGCGAACAACAGTTATCGGGACTAACTGGAGCGCGTTTGTTGCCCTGGTAGCAGTCACATTACCAGGCGCCCTTACAATATGCAACGTCAGTCGATCTTGCACATTCATTATTGTACTGTATGGTACCATGAGAGGCACAAGAGCAATAGACACATGGACTAGCCCGATTGGGAGGTGGGCCACTTTATACACGGTGCTCTTGACACGGAAGATCCCCCCCGGCTGCCATGTATTCGTGGGACACCAGGATAGCTCAACAGGATTCCCACCAACAAAGTGCTCCCCTCCGGCGCTATCCGTAATCAACAGTAACGTACTGAGGGGTGGAATAGTAGGTGTTCTCACCTGCCAGTAGGTAGTGATCTGCACGTAGCCGCCGCTGGCGTCCATACTGCTGGGGGCCACAACATCATAGCCCACGAGATCAAGTGCGGAAGGCGCCGCATCCTGGCTGGAAAAGGTTGCCTGCATTGAATGTACTACCTCTTGCGGACTCACCTGCAGGAACGAGCAGAAACTGGCCGGCAAATTGGGCAAGACATATTCGCCCGTCTCAGCAGGCGAGTATGTCGAGAGGCCAGGAGCAACTATCCCGCGTTTCAGCAGCAGATAGCCATCCTGAGCTGCCTCCACGCCATATGTTCCTCCCAGCAGGATTTTGTTCACCTCCGCCTTATACGAAAAGGGGAACAAAGGATAGAGATCGCTGGTGACATCCAAAAAGATGTAATCAACGCGATCATCGTCATAGGGGAAAAGGTAGACACTGAGCCGGTGACTGATGTGTGGCACCAGGCTGGATTGGGCCGAGACCGATGCATCCTCTGGGATCATATCCACAAACTGTTGAGCTATATCCGTATGCGCGCTCGTCTGTGGCCATTCGAAGCCCTGTGTATAGGGCATGATGCCACGCGCATCATCTGCGCGGATAACAGACATCAGGACAAACACAAGCAGAAGCGCGAGCAGGCCTAATTGTGTCCAGTACGTAACAGATCGCGTGCGGGCGGGGCGAGGCGCGTTTATAGGATTGGAAGATGTACTCACACTGCTGGAAGAACCTTCCAGCTTCACGCCATACAGATTGACCAGCGCCCAATGGACCAGCCATATGATCACTACCACGGCTTCAATAGTAGCGAAGATCAGGGCCGGCACCAGCTCGGCATTATATTGATACAGACTACTATACATATTGTGATCCGAGCTGAGCAGGTTCAGGAGAAGCGTAGGCAGTGCCAGCAACAAAGCCCAGGGAGCGAACAGCGGCAGATAGCCGGCAGGTGCGATCAACTGGCGAAGATAGAACAGGTGGTTATGGTCCAGGACGTGGTTCTTCAGGAAATCAATGGGATGCAACAAGACCTCACGCGCGATGACCAGCGGCACCGAACCTGAACCCAGGTAGGCATAGCGCGAGGAGAGGAGCGAACTCCCGGTAGGGCTGTACAGGTGCGTCACATAAAGTGCCAGGCCTGTCCAGCCGATGCCCAGGAGCACCAGCGCCAGGCCGCTCCGCCAGCGGCGCTGGAACAGCATCGACCAGAGGCCATAGAAGGCCACAACGATGGGGATCTCCTCTTTACACGCCATAGCCAGAATGGCAAACACAATCAGCCAGGCAGTGCGTCTCGTGTACATAAAATACAACATGAAGAGCAGCAGCGCCGCCGTCAAAGTCACAGCATGAAAATCGCTGACGACGGCGAGCTGCTGCATGGGATAGAGCAAATACAGCAGTGCGATAGCCACCGCCGCCCACACGTTGCGCAGGCGCAGGTGCGCCAGCCAGAAAGCAGGAAAGGCGCCGCTCGCAACCACCAGCGTTTGAATGACCAGCAAGGTCTTGGGATCCGGCGCGATAGCATAGAATAATGATACCAGGAAGAGCAACGGCTCGAAATGGATGGCAAAGCGTGAGATCCCGGCGGCATCATAGCAATTGGTATCACCCACCGAATTACAGATCGTCTGGTGGAGCATATGACCGTGCAGGGTATTCCAGATCGCCTGGTCCATAATCCCCATGTCTTCGGCGTTTGTCAGGTACGCATCATGGCGTGTCGTGAGATACACAATAAAGAAAGCCGAGAAAAGCAGGATAGAGAGAGCCACCAGTCCCATTGCTATCCAGAACGAGCGCGTCCGGGGTAGAGGTTCAGGCGCAGGATACAGGTAGAGGCGATTCCAGCATACGGCGAGGCGTTTACGCAAGGTTAGATTCATCCTCACGGGACCTCCTTCAGAGACGCATTGTGGGTACTATCGTCTGGGACGCGAACAGCATCTTCTTCTCGTATGGCCTTTTCAGACAGCGAAGCGCGCGATCCTTGCGCTTGCTGTACCTCGCGCATCTGGCGTCCACCACTCACGTAAGCAAGAGTTACGCAGAGCAGTTCGGCAAGTGTGGAAACCAGGCGTGAAAGGAACGCAATAATCAGGCCGAAACCTGCCGGCAAAAAAGCCAGGGAGAGCGCGAAGAGGCCGGCAATCGTCCCCTCGCGGAACCCCAGGCCGCCGGGCGTAATGAACGCCAGAAAGCCAATATCCCATGCCAACGCATAGATACCAATGCAAATAGGCAGCGCCGCCAGCGGGGTCGCGGGCAAGAGGGCCAGCACCAGCACATAGAACGCCGTGCCCGCGACCAGCCAGCTCACGCACCAGGCGAGCGTCACAAACAAAATATCGCGATAGCGCAGCACCAGCACCACAGGATCGCGCTTCAAGACACGCAGGGCAAAGTTGAGCATGCCACCGAGAATACGCGGGTGTAGGCCCACGAGGACAGCCAGCATAGCCGCCACACCAAGCGCCACAAAGAGCGGCCCACGAGACGTACCGCCGAGACTGCCAAGGTCAGGCCAGAAGAGGAGGCTCAGCGCGAAGATCAGCCCGCCGGACGCCAGCTTCGTAATCAACTCAATGGTCATGCTAGCAAAAGCGATGGGCCGCGAGACACCGTACTTCCCAACCCAGAGAATACGCATCAGCACATGCCAGACATTGCCTGGGATATAACGTACAAACTCCGAGGCCAGATAGATACGCAGGCAGGTACGCAGGTTCAGACGAATACCCAGGCGCGCGAGGACCGTTTGCCAGATCAGGCCGAATGACATCTCTTGCAGCACAAAACCTAAAAAAGCCAGCGCCAGCAACCAGGGATTCCACTGGAAAGCATGGGCCGTTAACACATTCCAGTCATTTTTTACCTGGAGCACGAAGAAGGCTATAATAGCAATCGGCAAACCGATACGTAAGAGAGGCTTGCCAACCTTTTTCAGGATACGAACCGCCGCGTGCATCAGTCGAGTTCCTGTCTAATACTATACTCTTCGCCACGTTGGAAGGCATAATGCCGAATCATTTCACATTGCAGGCCAACCAGAATGAATTGGACGCCGAAGAACATCAACAGGATACCGACAAAGAGCATCGGCTGATTATGGATCGGGATGTTATCGATGAAGCGGCTTTTCACCACCACCCAGCCATCCACCACCACTCCCACAAAGAACGTCCAGAAGCCCATAGGGCCAAAGAGGCGCAGGGGAGTGCGCAGGAACGTCGTCAGGAAAAGCACATTGAGCAGGTCGATCAGGCCGCGCGCGAAGCGCCGCGCCCCAAACTTCGAGACCCCAAACTTGCGTGGGTAGTGCCGCACCTTGATCTCTGTCACGCGAAAGCCACGCCAGTGGGCCATGACCGGCACAAAACGATGAAACTCCCCATAGAGCTTGAAGTGCGTATCCTCAACCACCTCACGCCGGTAGGCCTTGAAGCCATTATTGATGTCATGCAGATGCACACCCGTCATGGTGCTGACCAGATTATTGAAGATACGCGATGGGAACGTCTTCGAGAGCGGGTCGAGGCGCGGGTACTTCCAGCCAGAGACCAGGTCGTAGCCCTCATCCAGCTTCAGCAGGAAGTTAGGGATCTCCTCGGGGTCATCCTGTAAATCACCATCCATCGTAAAGATGATCTCGCCCCGGCAGCGGCTAAAACCGGCGACCAGGGCGGGCGTCTTGCCAAAGTTCCGCCGGAAGCGAATCACGCGCACGACATCAGGGTGCTCATCATGCAGCGCTTTCACAGTTAAAAATGTGCTATCGGTGCTGCCATCATCAACAAAGATCACCTCATAGCGCTTATCAAGTTTATCGAGTTGCGCGGAAAGTTTTTCATACAGAGGCTGGATGCTCTGCTGCTCATTCATGACAGGGATCACGACCGAGATGGCCACGCCCTGTTGTGAAGGTTCTAGTTGTAACGTTTCTGGCTCGACTGCTACTGATGACATTTCCACTTGTTGCATATGTGCTGATCTCCATCGAATGTCTGAGATGACGCCATTGCTTACTTTTTAATTGCCGCTTATTATAGCATATTACCTTTGCAAAGGAATTATGGGACACCATCGCCCCTTTGCAAACCAGGTCACCCTGACCTGCCACGCTCTCTACGTCTATACAACGAACAATGAGTGAAAAAGGGCAAGTATTGGTACTGCTGGGATAACTATTGCGCTTACAGGTGAAGTACCGTGAAAAGGTCAGGGCGATTCGTCGTCAGAGAGTCAACGCCAGCGCGCGCGAAACGTCGTAGCTCAGTCTCGGAGTCCACCGTCCAGAGGCCTAATTTGAGGCCATGGGCATGCAGGGTGGCAGGCATATCTTCAGTGAAGAGGTCGCAATCCAGATTGATCCAGGTGCAGCCCAGGTCAGTAGCCTGCTTAGCCAGGATAGCCATGGCGCGCTCTGCGTGGGGGTCCCAGGTATCCTCAGAGACGAGCGCACCCAGAGGCAAGACCGGCTCCAACATCTTGACAAGCGGCAGGATAAACCAGTCAAAAGAGATAATCAGCACCTGGTCGAGCATACCAGCGGTCCGTACCTCGCCCACAACGGCCTCCACGATACCAGGGTACCGCCCATATACCTGGTCGCGTTTGCTCGGCTTGATCTCGATATAGACCTGAACGTGTCCCCTAGCGAGATCAAGGACTTCGCGCAAGGTAGGGATCTGGAGCGGCTCGGGCCAGCCACCGGGGAAGTGCGCGGCGGCATCCAGGCTACGCAGGTAGGCAAAATCAAGATCAAGGATATTCCCCTGACCACCGGTGAGCTTTTCGACGGTGTAATCATGAAATACGATCACCTGGCCATCGCAGCTCATCTGCACATCGAGTTCAATAGCATCAACAGAGAGAGCGCGCGCATGGCGAAAGGCAGCCAGCGTGTTTTCGGGAGCAAGCGCAGCACCGCCCCGGTGAGCAACACGCTGAATATGATTGTTCATATGTGTATTCAGATCCTCCAAATCCAACCTGGTTCATGGTTCCCGCAGGTAGGCGCAGACCTTGCCAGCGGCGCTCCTACATGACACCGGCAAGGCTTGACGGGCGCAGTCCAACGGCAGCCCTACATGACATGCGGTTCTACCAGATGAGTTATTGGCTATACGAAAACAGTCTTGCTATGTATCAGTCAATCTAGTATAGCATGCAACAGGCAGGTATCCGCCATGAGCAGGAGTTTTGTTGTATATTTTTTCTAACGCCAGTACTCAAGGAAAGGATAGAGAGATATAATGGCACTGACACCTGGCATGACAGGAGAAGCCACTACGAGAGTCGTCCACGAAAACACCGCAGCCGCAGTGGGCGCGGGCGGCGTCGAGGTCTTCGGCACACCCATGATGATCGCGCTGATGGAGAACGCCGCCTGGGGGGCGGTGGCCGAGAGCCTCGATGAGGGCTATGTGACGGTGGGCACGCTCGTTAATGTGCGCCACCTGGGCGCGACGCCCCTTGGCCAGCAAGTACGCGCCACCGCCGAGTTGATCGAGGTCGATGGCCGCCGCCTGGTCTTCAAGGTCGCGGCCTACGACGAGCAGAAGCAGATCGGCGAGGGCACGCACGAGCGCTTCATCGTGAATCTGCAACGGTTTATTGAGCGCCTGCAATAAGCATGAGCGCGTTCGCGGCGGGGGAGTTGACTGGCGAGCAGACCAGGCAGGCGAGGTCAGCCAGTTCCCTTCGCGAGCAGGAATGGCAACCAAAAAAACTTGCCATTTGTAGGAGTATATGCTATGATATAAGGGCATCGGCGCAAGGACTATTCCTGATGGCCGGGTGCGTCTTCATCCGGGGATGTCGGGTTTCGACAGGCGAACGGATTGAAGGATTGCAAGCCGAGGTGTCGGTATGCACTCTCGTTAAACAACCGACAAAAAAATAGCTGCCAAACAGCCAAGCTATTCTTACGCTCTCGCAGCCTAACACCTGACAGAGCGTCGTCTCCCTGGTTTTCTCCTATGGGACCAGGATCAGGCGTCGAAAACATAGGATGCTATGACGGGGACTGTCTTCTAGCCGCCATTTAAGACCAGAGGGCCGACGCGAAGGCATCCTGTCGATGGGAGGTCAGAGCGTATAAGAAAAAAACATCGACTACGCTTGTAGTACATCCTCCAATAGGTTTGTTTGGACGGGGAGTTCGACCCTCCCCCATCTCCACCATCCACGAGGCGAGAAGTAGGCCATAAACCCGCTTCCCGCCTCGTTTTTTGTTGCCACCATAGAGAATACCACTCTGTTTATGAAAGACCTGCTAGCAGAACTGCTAGCAAAACCCGATTGATAGCAGAACACTCTACTTCTCTTCCTCATCCCTATGCTCAAAGACAGTATCCCACATATCTGTCACTTCCTTTTGCATAGAAGGAAGCAGGTGAGAGTACAATCCTAGCGTTATAGCGACATCACTATGACCTAACAGTTCCTGAATGACTTTTATATTTATGCCCATACTCAACAATATTGTCGCCGCACTGTGGCGAAGATCATGAAAA
>JBDTHH010000732.1:0-6221 GCA_039937055.1 Ktedonobacteraceae bacterium
GGCGAGGCAAGCCACGCGCTACGGATTCTCGCTCAGGTGCCGGATTCCCAGGAATTCATATAGGTATTCTGGGCCTCGGTCAGGGTATCAATCTTCACGCCCATAGCATGGAGCTTCAGGCGGGCGATATTCTTATCCAGGTCGGCGGGCAGCGTGTAGACGCGCGGCTCCAGTTCTTTGGCATGTTGGAGCACATACTCGGAGCCAAGGGCCTGGTTAGCGAAGCTCATATCCATGACACTGGCGGGATGGCCTTCCGCCGCCGAGAGATTGACCAGACGGCCCTCGGCCAGCAAGTGTACATGCCGGCCATCGGCATAGGTGTACTCATCCACGAAGTCGCGCACGCGGCGCTTGTTGGTGGCCAGTTTCTCCAGTTCGGGGATGTTAATCTCATCGTTGAAGTGGCCGGAGTTAGCGAGGATCGCGCCATCCTTCATGCGCTCGAAATGCTGGCGATCAAGCACATTGACGTTGCCGGTCACCGTAATGAAGATATCGCCAATTGCGGCCGCTTCCACGCCCGGCATCACGCGATAGCCGTCCATCAGGGCCTCCAGAGCGCGCGTGGGGTCGACCTCGGCCACGACAACATTGGCGCCCATGCCGTGTGCGCGCGAAGCCACGCCGCGCCCGCACCAGCCATAGCCAAAGACCACGAAGGTGCGGCCCGCCAGCAGGATATTCGTGGAGCGTATAATAGCGTCTAGCGAACTCTGACCGGTGCCGTAGCGGTTATCAAACATATGCTTCGTATCGGACTCGTTCACTGCCAGCACCGGGAAGCGCAGCACGCCGTTCTTCTCCATACTGTGCAGGCGGATGACGCCAGTGGTGGTCTCTTCCATGCCGCCGATAATGTCGGGCAGCAGTTCGGTGCGCGTTGTGTGGATCGTCGACACCAGGTCGCAGCCATCGTCCATGGTCATTTGGGGCTTGTGATCCAGCACCGTATTGATATGGCGATAATAGGTCTGCTCATCCTCGCCCTTAATGGCATACGTCGGGATGCCATACACGCTCACCAGCGCGGCGGCCACGTCATCCTGGGTCGAGAGGGGATTGGAGGCGCAGAGCACAAGATCAGCGCCGCCGGCCTTGAGTGTAATCGCCAGGTTCGCCGTCTCGGTCGTGATATGCAGGCAGCCTGACATACGCACGCCCTTAAGCGGCTGTTCTTTGGTGAAGCGCTCGCGAATGAGGCGCAGCACCGGCATCTCCTTCGCCGCCCACTCGATACGATCCTTACCTCGTGCGGCTAAGGAAATATCCTTTACATCTCCCTGAGTTGATGTTGTCATGTGGTAATATCCTTTTCTTTTTGCTGTGGTAGCCAGGTTGATAACAGAGCTACCACAGATATAATAAACCTACAATTCTACGTAGCTAGCCAGGGACCTCGATTCGCGTAGGGACCCGGCTTGCCGCGTCCGTGTGGGGCCTCGCGGACGCGGCCAGGTGCGGAGGGCGTGAGGCCATGCACATCTGCCCCCCCTGGCAACCGCACACGGACGCGGCAAGCCGGGTCCCTACGCGGATGTTCGCCCCTACGCCGTTGTTCTGGCGGCGAGAGGCTGCCAGTTGGGATCGAAGTGCGAATATTCGACAAGCGCCTGGTAGCGTGCGGCGATATCCGCGAGCTTCAGGGTGCGGAGGCAGCCGATGCTGAAGTCTTCGCAGACAAACGAGCCCAGGATATTGCCATGCACCACGCCGCGCTTGATATCATCGATGCTATACTGACCATCGGGTCGCGGCTCAACGGTTGAGAGGTAGCCAAGCAACCCACCGGCAAAGGCGTCGCCGGCTCCCGTGGGATCGACGACCTCTTCCAGGGGATAGGCCGGAGCGCTAAAATAGGTGCCATTGGCGCCAAAGAGGAGCGCGCCATAGCTGCCCTGTTTGACGATCACATATTTCAAGCCCAGGGCCAGGAGCTGACGCACGCCGGCGAAGATACTCGCCTGCCTGGTATACTGGCGCACCTCTTCCTCGCTCATCAGAAGCACATCGACGCGCTTGATGACCTCGGTCAATTGCGCGCGCGCCGTCTCGATCCACAGTTCCATCGTATCGAGGACGGTAAGCTGCATACGGGGGACGCTCTCTAACACCTCCAACTGCAACTCAGGCTGGATATTGGCCAGGAACAGCAGAGAGCTGGTATGGTACTCAGCGGGGATAAGCGCGTGGAAACCGGCATACACGCCAAGCTGGGTATCCAGAGTATCGCGCGCGTTCATATCTAGATGATAGCGCGCCGCCCAGCGGAAGGTTTTGCCATCATGGACCTGCAAGCCCGCCAGGTTAATCGGGCGGCTGCGCCAGAAATCAAGGTATTCACGCGGGAAATCACTGCCCACGACCGCCACCAGGTTCACCTGATTATAGAGCGAAGCCGCGGTAGAAAAATAGGAAGCGGCCCCACCAAGCGCATCTTCCGCTCTGGCAAACGGCGTTTCCACCGTATCGAGGGCCACAGAACCAACAACGAGAATAGCCACGTCCTCACATCCTCCAGTACAGACTTTTTTTCATGAAAACACTACCGAGGCAGGTCGAGACTGCCCGTTAGATCGAAGTTATTATACGCGTTCATACATATCAAGGTCAATTGCGCGGCGTGTGCGGCATATCACACGGGAGTTGCATCGCTCAGGTGCTCAATAACCCCATCGAGGAATGAGAGTGTATTGCCGAATTTCTCGCGCGCCATCTCGCGCGCAGGGACCGTATTCAGGGATTGGTAGAGATCGACGAAACGTTCTTCGATATGGCGAAGAATAGTAGCCAGCACCTCGCCCGTTACAGCGCGATTGGGATAGCGTGCGCCGAACTCGATCAACGAGGTAACCACCGCCAGCCCGCTCAAGCGTCCCAGCTTATCGGCATCGTAGAGGATACGCGCCTCCAGCGGCACAGACCCCTCCTGCTGCTCGTCGGCGGGAGCCGCTGATGTATGCGCCAGAATGATCTGCTCCACTTTGGTGACCTGCCCGTCAGGGACATCGAGTTCGCGTAAAAATTCGGCGGCCATCGCGGCGGACTTGAGGTGATGGTCGTGGTAGCCATGCACCGTTGTAGAGATGTCATGCAGGTAGCTAGCGATCACCAGGGCATCCATATCCACCTCGCCGGCAGCCCCATCTTCTTGCGCCTCTAGCTCCAGGGCGAGCATCTTACTATTCGCCACCACAGCACTGATATAGCGAAATCCTTCTTTGCCCAGCGTTTCCTCAGCGTGCTGGGCGACCGCCTGCACAACTTCTATCTCCATTTAGTTCTCTGCCTGCTTCCCACTAATATGATACGCTGAGCAGAGCGCCGCCAGCGCCTCTTTATAAGGAGCGCGCGCGATGCCCTTCTCAGTAATGATCGCGGTCACATACGTATGCGGTGTAACATCAAAGGCCGGATTTGCCGCATGCACGCCCTCCGGGGCAATAGCCATGCCGCGTACACCTGTCACCTCATCGGGATGACGTTGCTCGATGGGAATATACTCGCCCGTGGAGAGCGCCAGGTCGATGGTAGAGCATGGAGCCACAACATAGAACGGAATATGGTGGGCATGCGCCAGGACCGCGACACTGTACGTCCCGATCTTGTTGGCCACATCACCATTAGCGGCCACGCGATCGGCCCCAACAAAAACAGCTTTGATCCCGCCATGGTGCATGAAGTGTCCCGCCATATTGTCCGTGATCAGCGTCAGCGGCACGCCTTCCTGCTGGAGTTCCCAGGCGGTCAGGCGGGCACCCTGGAACACCGGGCGGGTCTCATCGACAAAGACATGGATGCGCTTGCCGGCGCGGTGCGCCACGTACATTGGCGCCAGGGCCGTGCCCAGGCCAGCGGTGGCCAGCGCCCCGGCATTGCAATGCGTCAGCAGCACATCCCCATCGGCGATGAGGTCGGCCCCGTATCTACCCATGCGCATGCATGCATCAAAGTCTTCAGCGGCAATAGTCTGGGCCTCTTCTTGCATGAGTTGGGCCAGGCGGCGTGGAGAACACTCTTCAGCACTGGCACGTCGTACACACTCCTCGATACGCGCAACTGCCCAGGAGAGATTCACGGCGGTGGGACGCGTCGCGCGCAGGCGCTCCCCAACGGCCCGCAGGTGATCCTGCGCCTCTGTAAGCGTCAGGCTACTACCACGCTCACGCAACAGGCGCGCGCTGGCCAGCGCCATGCCGAATGCCGCAGTCACCCCAATAGCCGGCGCGCCGCGTACTTTTAACGTCGTAATCGCATCGGCGACCTGCTCTTCGTGGGTGAGCCTGAGATAGACCACCTGCTGGGGAAGGAGTGACTGATCAACCAGGTGAACGGCTGCTCCGTGCTCGTCCTCACCCCACCATACGGTACGCACAGGTTGCGGTCGGCCCTCTTCAAGCATAGCCAGCGCTCTCCTTACATAATAGATAAACTCTCTTCCCTGGTGTGTATGGTACCATACCGAAACCTATTCAGCAAAGAAACAGGACTGTTTGGGCAGGGCACTACCCAGGTCATAGCGAGCGCGCCTCCGGTGACCCGAACAGCGATATACTCCCCCAAATAGTACTAACCTGACAGCGACTGATTTCAGGGTTTGGGCCAAATATGCTACCATGATATGCAGCACACAAGTGGCAACATACCTATTTCACTATGTTACTACAGGTGCAGGTTGTCCGTTCCACTAACAGAAGGATGAAGCCTTTCCGCACCCGCAGGGAGCAACTGCGCGGCTCGGAGATGCGTAGCTATCGCTTGATGGAACGGACAGGTTGATAGCTATAGCCATCGAAGGGATCTAGCGCATGGCAAGGGCGGAAACCACGGAAAGTACCTGGTCCTTTGACCAGATTTACGACGAATACAAGACACCTATTTACAATTACGTCTATCACCTGGTGGGGGACCGCGAACAGGCTGATGATCTGACGCAGGACACCTTCTTGAAGGCGTTCCGCGCGCTCCCCAAGATGGACGCAAACTTGAAACTGTCTGCATGGCTCTATCGCATTGCCACCAACACAGCGTATGATGCGCTGCGGCGCCGCAAGTTGATTGCCTGGCTGCCCTGGCAAGACCTCGATCATGAGCCAGCCGACGCCGAGAGCGCGGACCCGCAAGAAGTGTATGGCACGACAGAACTCGTGCGCGCCGCCCTCCGGCGCATGCCCCAGCAATACCGGGCTGCGCTGCTGCTCTATACGCAGGAGGGATTCTCTTACAGCGAGATCGCCAGGGCGCTGAATATTGCGGAGAGTGGTGTCAAGATGTATCTATCGCGTGCGCGCCAATCCTTTCGGGAGCATTATAAGGCACTGGAGCAAGGAGGAGGAGTAAAATGAACTGCGAGCAAGTCGAGGAGCTACTCAGTCCGTACCTTGACAAGGCGCTCGCTGCGGAAGAACACCGCAATACCGCCTCCCATGTACAGAAGTGCCCAGGTTGCAGCGCTCTCCTTGCCGATTATAGCCATTTTGATACCCTCCTCTCTCAGATGCCGCGTGTCAGTCCCAGTCCCGCGCTACGCGAGCGTATCTTTTCTTCGCCGGAGTATCTTGAACTCACCAGATCCGGTTCCATGCAAGACGCAGAGCAGAGCCAGCAACGTTTCTCGCCAGGCACTACCAGTCATGATACGCCCGCTCGTCCCCAACTGGTGGCGATCCCCGGAGGTCGCAGCAGCTCAAGCAGGACCCCCACACGCAGACAGCCAGCAGTGGCGTTCCCAGAGCAACGGTCTCGCGCACCCCGCGGCCTGCGGATTATGCAGGCAATCACCGCCGCAGCCATTCTACTCACCCTCCTGGTGGGGGGGCTGATCGGCCGGAACATCTGGCTGCAACAGGCGAACATGGCAAGCAATGGACAGGCAATTACACCACCCAGCGGCCCGCAGCCAGCGGGACCATTGCCAGCAGGGGCGCGCATTGTCTTTCTACGCGATGGCGCCCTCTGGAGCGTCTCCGATGAGGGAACAACGCCCGCGAACCGCCTCACCCCGGCCGGAGTTGCTGTCGCGCCGACTTGGCTGGTCAGCCCGGCGCTACCGGGTCGCTCCGCCGGCGACAAGGTGGCCTATATCGATCTCCTGCAAGCATACATTCACACTATTCGTAGCGATGGTCAGCTTGATACTCCCGTTCAGCAGCGCCTCCTCAAAGCCGGTATGCAACCAGCGGCGATCTGGGACACGGACACAGGCGCCGCGATCCTTCACA
>JBDTHH010000733.1:0-3183 GCA_039937055.1 Ktedonobacteraceae bacterium
GCATCATCACCTGGGCATGCAACTGCTCAAAGCCGGAGTACGGCCGGAATACTCGGTACTGGCCCAGGCGGCGGCCTGGAACGTGCCGATCTACACCTCGTCGCCCGGCGATTCGTCGATAGGCATGAACGTAGCCCGCAACGCGCTGGATGGCAGCCAGCTCACGCTCGACCCGCTGGCCGATGTCAACGAGACAACGGCGATCGTGCATCACGCCACGCGCAACGGTGTGATTATCCTGGGCGGGGGTAGCCCCAAGAACTTCTATTTGCAGACGCAGCCGCAACTGTGGGAGGTGCTGGGTATCCAGAAGGGCGGGCACGACTACTTCATTCAGATCACCGCCGACGCGCCCCACTGGGGCGGCCTCTCCGGCGCCACCCCCTCCGAAGCCGTCTCCTGGGGCAAGATCAAGCCGGCTCAACTGAAAAGCACCACGGTTATCTATGGTGACTCGACTATTGCTGTACCACTGCTGACCGCCTATGCCGTCAGTAAGGCTCCCCCGCGCCCGCGCAAAGAGCTGTTTAGTCAGCGTGACACGCTCTTAAAAGAGCTGAAGGAGGCCTATATGGCAAGGAAAGAAACACGACCCTAACGGTTCCTCGATCTAAACACAAGCAGCGATCCTACATTAGATAGACCAGTTTCTCTGACATATATGCAGCTTGATTGCGCATTAGATGGCAAGTGTTGAACATGACTTGGCATTAGCTTGACAACCTAATGTATAATGACATCTGTGCGCAAAAAAGCGTGCCTTGTGTGGACCACGGTTCTTTGTAGCCGTGGTTCGTAGAGCTACTAGTTGAAACGAGAAGGAGAATATTCGATGCTTGTTCACTTGATGCTGGAACTGTACGGCTGCGACCGGCAGGTGCTGAGCAATGAGACATTGATACGGCGGGTGCTGGATGAATACCCTGGCAGAGTAGAGATGGAGAAGGTCAGCCCGGTGCATCTCTATAATATTGAGACCTCAAACCCGCTGGACGCCGGCCTTTCGGGTTTTGTCGTCATCGCCCAGAGCCATATCAGCCTGCATGCGTGGCCTGAATACGGCGAGGTCGATATCGACATCTGCTCGTGCAAGGAGTTTAGCCAGGAAGAGGCCATCAATTTCGCGAAGGAGATGTTCCAGAGTGAGGATGTAGAGGCGCATTTCGTCGTACGCGGCAATCGTTCGCTGCGTCCTGAGGCACCCGATCCTGCGCGCTATGCAGAAGCTATGGCGGCACGCAGGGCCAACCAGCTCCAGGAGGTGCGCTAAAGGCAAGAAACGGCGACCGCGGCATATGCTTGTGGTCAAGCAACCTGCCGGAGGGTGAGGAGAGTTCAACGCAGAGGCTCTCTCCTCACCTTTCTTTTTTATCTATCAAGTCTGCGCCACAGACAAGATTGAGCACCACTGGCAACTCCTGAAGAGCCTGTGCAAAGGGGCCAGAGAGATCGACTTCAAGGACCACCCCGTGTAGGAACCCGACTACCTTATGATATACTGGATCAATGTCTACACTGAAGGAGACCAGCGCAACGCAGATGGATTCGCAAGACACCTACACCCAACTTATCGCCTTTCTCGATCAACATGGCATATCGTACCGCTTAATCGACCATGAGCCAGAGGGGCGAACAGAGATTGTCAGCTCAATGCGCGGGAACACGCTCTCACAGGCAGCGAAGTGCCTTATCCTGATGGTTAAAGTCGGCAAGAAAGTTACCAGGTATATTCTGGCGGTCGTCCCAGGCGATGCGCGTGTGAACCTGCCAGCAGTCAAGGCGCTGATGCAGGGTACCTATGTCACCTTTGCCTCAGCGGACATCGCCGAACGGCTGGCAGGCAGCGTAACGGGCACGATCCTGCCATTTTCTTTCAACCCGGAGTTGGAACTGGTCGTCGATCCCGCACTTCTTGAAAACGACGAGGTCTATTTCAACGCGGCACGCCTGGACCGTTCCATGGTTTTGAAGACCAGCGATTATGTCGCGCTGGCCAGGCCACGCCTGAAAAGCATTACCGAAGAGCAAGGCAGCCACACAGGGAAGGGCTTCCCCTCATAAAAAATCTCGCAAGCCATCACCCCTACGGACACGCGGAAGCAGAACATAGAAAGTTTACTGGCTATATGAACGATGAAATTGTTACCCAATTCGGGGCGCCCGATGCGCCACACTGCGATCCGGCGACAGCGCGCGTGACCATTATCCCGGCCCCTATGGAGTACAGCGTCTGCTATATGGAGGGAACACAGCATGGGCCGCAAGCTATCCTCAACGCCTCCAGCCAGATGGAGCTATACGACGAAGAGCTTGCTACCTGCCCTATCGAAGTAGGAGTATGGACGCGGCCGCCTCTCGATTACAGCGGCATGGATCATGCCACCGCCCTCAAAGTCACCGGGGAGGCCACGCGCGAGGTCCTGCAACGCGGGCGGCTCCCTTTCATCATCGGCGGCGAGCATTCCCTGTCGGCCCCCCCCATTGCCGCCGTGCGTGATTATTTTCCAGATCTAACCGTTGTACACATTGACGCGCACGGCGACCTACGCAGCGAATACGAAGGCACGCCGCTCTCCCATGCCTGCATTGAGCGACGCGTGGTAGAGATGGGGATACCGTTGACCGAGATCGGCATTCGCAGCTTCAGCCCCGAAGAGGCCGAGTTCATGAAGACCAGACCCGATGTCGCTATTGTCTGGGGTCACCAGATGGCACGGGGCAGCGCCGTGATCCCCTGGGAACGCCTGACGCAACATACCTACGTGACCATCGACCTGGATGCGCTCGATCCCGCCGAGATGCCGGCCGTGGGTACTCCGGAGCCGGGAGGGCTACACTGGTACCAGTTGCTCGATCTCTTTCGCGAGATATGCCGGCGCACCACAATTGTCGGCATGGATGTCGTCGAACTCTGCCCACTGGCGGGGCAGACACGAGCCGACTTCCTGGCTGCTAGACTCATGTATAAAATGATCGGCTATCGCTTTCATCCATAGGAGGCCCGGCTCTCCCTGGCCCCTGGCAAAAGACTGCAAGACTGCTATACTAAAGAAAACAGGTCGAGAGCGCTATTTTCGGAGACACAATGTATAGACGTTCATTGAACGCGCACACTGGAGAATATAGCTGCGCTATCCTCTATAGATATACACCGCGTATCCGTAGGGCGTGGCTTGCCTCGCC